>NZ_BSNM01000016.1:0-300000 GCF_030159995.1 Litoribrevibacter albus
CATAAAAAATTCAAAAAAACTCAAATTAATTTTAAATCGCTCAAAGAACCATCAACACCGATCAAAAAGCACTCAAAACCACCCTATCCAAAGCACAAACCTCCGACAACAACTCAACATCTGGACAATATTCGACCAGCGTAAATTTTGGCGAATACTTCTAACTTTAAACAAAGACTCAAAATAACCACCAAAAAACTAAAAACATTTCCCCATAAACGAAAAAAGACGAGCTTAGCTCGTCTTTTTCTTTACATCAGTAGACCATCTAGTACTTTTCATTTATTAACGAATAGGCGTAGCTGTAATATTTGCACGAAGACTCACATTCTCAAACTGCGCTCCGTAAAATATAGGTTGAGCACCACCCACATGATGATTCATGTTAATTCGATCAATATTTAATTGCTCAAACTCTATTTTTGTATCCACAGCAAACCCTACCGGATTTGTATAACCAGAAGCCAGTTTACTTGCCAAATCGGCGTCAGCCACCAACTCTTCCTGACCAGTAGGATCAAGCAAAACCCGTTTCAATAAACCATCAGCCTGGTCGACATCTTTCACCACGGTTTCAGCAACATCCAAACCTAGCTCTACAGTCAATCCCTTGTCATTAGTTGAAATACCTACAGCCTCAATACCAACTTTCCCATCAGGTCGATACCAAGCAATCCTTGTATCAGCATTGGGATCCATACCATTTACAATAGCAAGCTCATCAGCAGTCAAAGAATCCTTATCAACAAACTTACTGTTAATCGCTACAGTAACACCCTGATCACCACGATCCTCCCAGCGGCCACCACTCACGCCACAAGAAGTCGAATCACCTCCAGAACCACCAATACAAACACCACCAGCACCGCCAGAGCTAATACTTAGGGTAGATTCATGCTCCAGCCTTGATAAAACCACCCGCCCAAGTGAATCACCAGACTGCTTATCACCCAACCGAACATTACCAATATCCATAGTTGATGCATACCAACCGCGATTGAAAACTAAGCCATCACTAGTTACATCTAATTTCGCATCACGCATATAGATGTCATAGGTAACATCATCTAACCACAACCCCGAACGATCCTCGTCAACAGAAATACCAAAAGTCGTATCTGTCAAATGAAGATCACTATTAAAAGTTAAACCATCATTGTCAGCCCCACCAGGCAATAAGGTTACATGACCATTTAAAGTAAAATCTGCTTCCTGAAACACTTGAAGCGGCAACAACAACTCTGTCCCACCCTGTAAAGTAGCACTATTTTTATCATCACCAACTTTAAAACCATCAATACTGTAATGAGCTACCACATCTTCAAAACCAATTCGCACACCATCAAAGAAAGGATCTTCAGAAGATGGAACTGTATTATTTGCATATAGGTAATCAGCATCGATCAGATCGAAGGTTACAGCACCAGAACCATAGCTTTGAATTCCAGACACCCACACAGTATTTCCATTATCGGTATACCCGATATCTGCATTAGCCAAACTCCAGTTAGTATTAATAGTAATCCCTTGATCACCACCATACTGATTCCCCTTCGGGGTTAATTGCAGAGAGTTGGTATAAGTTGTTCCATTTATAGTTTGATCTTCAAATAAATAATCTACATGCACCGATCCAAGACTTGTTTTACCAATGTCATTTCCGGCATTGTATTCTGTCCCCATGTAGATATTTTCTACATCGATCGTTCCTTCAGAACGCTCAGTTTGAAGCCATACACTATCGCCAATAACATCAAAAGTTAGATTTGTTACTTGCGACTGATGAGTTACCCCCGTTAAAGCAACTTCATACTGTTTGCCCTGACTATCGGTATCTATATATCTAAAATCACCATTAGAAAGGGTTTGATCATAGTTAAATGTAAGTCCTTGAACAGGATCTTTACCACCCGCACTGATATATAACTCGCCATTCACATCTGCCGAAGCAGTAATCATCCCAACATTCGGTTGAGCATCCAATCCTGAATTATTAGGGTCAGATGTGAAGTTATTATTTGCCGTATCACGGGTCTTAAATTTAATTTGATCCACAGTAAGTGAAAAGTGATGATCAGGATAAGTAATCAACAACGCTTCCTGACCAGACTTGTAAGGATCATCAACTACATCAAGAGTCCAATCTGTTCCCCAATGCTCATAATCGAATGACACCATTAAGTCGTTGCCATTATCACGATAGAAAAACTCAGCACCTTTAGTAATGGGGTTTCCACTTCCATCTACTTGTACATCACCATTTTCATCACGAAGAAGACCAAAAATCCTACTATTGTAGTTTGAAACGGTCATCCCTTTACCCGCATGGTAAAGACCACCACCAGAAAACTGGAAGTAGTTTTCCATATCAAAATCTAATGCAATCGTGCCGAAACTGTTAGGCGCTGTATTGTCGGAATCAACTCTAATATCATCTACCTGCAGATGAGCCTGCTCTGCAATATGCCTAACCTGCATTTCACCGTCTGCAGTAATGTCGATCATGACATAGCCATGTGCACCCTGGGTATCATCCCCTGTTTTATGAATACTGACACCTTCAAGAGAAAGAGGATTACCATCATCGGTATAGCTCAACTGATCAATTTCAACTTTGGCATCAATCTCTACGGTCAGACCAGCCTGCCCAGTCACACCTGATAAACTATTCTCGTCCAACCATTGTAACTCTGCATGTGTATTAGCTGAAAAAGAGGCAAGAGCAACAGATAAATAAATTGGCTTTAACGTTTTCATAAAAGCTCCTTATTTGTCTGCCGTAGGGAAAATCAATAGGTTCCCAGACATATTAACTTGACCATTGATCCTCACCCCATAAATGTTCGTTTGCTGAAATGAAGCTGAATCATTTGGCGAGGCATGAGATGCATAACCAACGTTATACTGATAATCTTTGAATTTCACAGTAGATGGCAGACCAATTTCCAACACCTCTTGATCAAAAGATGCTCCATCGCCACCGAATCCATCATTAGCCCCAAGAGCTACTGCATTTGCCTCATCTACCGGCTGGCCAGAGTTATCAACCAATTGCCCTGTAACATCACGCTGGTTACCATCAATACGACGAGTACGAATGGTCAAACCTTCAAAAGACAACTCACCTTTCCAGTCATCAATTACATACCAACCATTATCCGCATTACCACCGATTTTATAAGAAAAACGAGCCCCACATCGGCTACTTGTACCATTCGCAACATCAGAACAGGTTCCATAGGTTGCATCAGAAATAGGACCACCGTCTTCGTTAAGACTAAGTTCACCAGATAAATACAAGCCACCCTGAGCTACAGCATCAGACAACTCAGCATCATCAATAGCGGTTAATTCAGCAAAAGCAGTATTTGCAGCAAGAACACATACAGACATCAATGCTGGCAAGACTTTTTTTATTCTTTTCATTGTCATCGCCCCTAACCACCAATATCGTGGGTGGTAAATTTCAAATATTGAATTTGAAGCCCTTCTAGCTTGGAAGTTCCTAAATATGTATCACCTACCTTCAAACCACCTGCGGTTTCAAAGGTAGGATTTGAAATAGTTGGATCACCAATATAGAGACTGCTTTTCGTCTTAATCCCGGGAATGGTGTCATTGTAATAATTGTCGTAAAAATCCTTCTCAGTCGCCGCCCAATCAGACGAATCAGGCTGGTCATTTAAAACGGTACTAATACGTGTCGGCTGACCTGCTGAGGTTGGAGCAGGAAGAGCTTCTACCTCTAACTGAAAATTACCGTCAGACGTCACACTTAACATGGCAGGCTGAATTTCTCCGACACCAATAATCAAGTCCATTGCTAAATGCTTAATATGCACCGCATCCCCACATTTATTGCCATCATTGCCACAGCTGGCAATAAAAACATCAGGTGTATACATATTTAAACGAATATTGGCCAAAGTAAGGTTACGCTGATCATCTGCTGATTCTGAACCTGTAGCTGTCTCATCACCCCAGAGACGAATATAGCTACCATCGAAAACAGCTTCCTTTACATAATAAGTTAATGACGTATCTGAATCAGGGGTACCTTCAAACTCTGCATCAATCTCCAAACCATAGTCGATACGCTCACCACGGAATCCGCCATCTACCGCTTCACGACTACTAAACTTCGCACACTCTGCCGCACCGGCCTTTAAACAGGGATCCATCTTAGTGCCAATCCAAACAGGATCACCTTCAATTGCCACCAAATCCGGCTGAGCTATTTCAAGCACACCTTTGTTGGGCGCACGAATATCCAGATCATCACCATCTCGCTGACTTATCTCTAAAGGATTATTTAAACGACCAATATTTACTGTAGTTGGGTTCACAATAAAAGAGGTGGTGCCATCACCATTCTCGACAAACTCGGCACTACCTTTACCACCAATAAAGAAATTATCGGCTTTAATAGTGACATCCCGACCATCAGACGTTTTAATTCCTGTAATTTGGAACAAAGCCTCTGTGTTAGTAGGATCCACTTCGGAACCCGCATGAAATGAGTAATCTTCAAGAACAATACCTAGACCAGATCCTTTAACCTCGGCCATAGCATCATCATTCATAGGAGACAGTTCAGCCATCGTTAAACCACTGAACAACAAACTTGTAAGTAACGCCACAGGTCTTTTCATTTTTATTATTCCTATGGTTTAAGGAAACAATCCTAACGCTGCATCTGTATATCGAGTCGACTCGATATTTCCACCCACGCCTGGGACACCAATAAGTGCATCTGTCGTCGAAGTCATCCCTGTTGGTAGATTAAAAAACGCGCCTTGTGTTGTTTCAATTAAACTGTTTACATCAATAGATCCATCATTAAGCGTTTTCGCCCATCCTATATCAATGTTCTGATACGACAGGAACATGTCGCCTGCCGTCGTCGAATCATTAATGTTAAGCGTCGCAAGGTTATTTAGTGAAATACAGTTAGCAGAGCAATCCCCAGCTTCACCAAGATGAGTCGCTCGAATATTGGTTGCTGCACCAGTTGAATCTAAAAGCTGGGCAGGAATAGCAGCCGTATCAGGATTGCCATCATGATCAATCATGATCTCAAAATTGCCCGTCAAAGAATTAATATTAGCAGTTAAAGCGCCTGAAACACTACCCGCACCAATACGTAACCCTACGACATCACGAACACCATTACTTTCTGAGAAAGCAAACTCCATATAAGGATCGGTAATTACAAAAGGGACATATTCATAGGTATCAGGGTCGATATAACCCAACCGCAGATTATCAATATCGATATCAGATGCAGAGGAATATCCTGCGCGGTCATACGTCCCCAACTCAAGATTATCTATCGTGGCATTGGTTTCAATAGTTGCGCCTAGTGTGACCCGAAAAAATTCATTCGTCGTTGCATCGGCCTGAACTACATCGTAATCCTCAATGGAAATCATGGCCTGACCAGCAAAAGCAGCCAGCTCGGAATCATCCACCGGAACCAATTCCGCATGTAAAGAGGTAACAAACAGACAACTAAGAATAACAGATGCACTGGTTTTCAAGACTCTGTTCATGAATTCGCTACTTAAATTATTGTTATTGTGTTTATGCGACAAACTGTCATTTTAAATCAATAACACTTTTCCGCAAGACTGATTACAGAATTCTACATTTGGAACAAAGTGTAGTAGCTAGTTAAAAACAGATGTGTGATCTCTACCCCATTTCGGGAAGATTATTGGGAATTTACGTCTAAAAGTATGGATACCCGACAGAAGTGTGTGCGATTTCGCAATTCTGTCAGGCAAAGACAATTTACAAAAGAAAGGTTAGGATACTTTCTCGCCCTTGGCTTGTTTATCTGCATGATAAGAAGAGCGAACCAAAGGACCACTCGCCACCCGCTGAAAACCAAGCTCTTTTGCGATGTTTCCTAGTTCATCAAACTCAGATGGTTCAACAAAGCGATCTACAGGAAGGTGATCTTTACTTGGCTGCAGATACTGACCCAAAGTAATCATATCAACATCATGAGCACGTAAATCTTTCATAACATCGACAATTTCATCAAATGTCTCACCCAGACCAAGCATCAACCCTGACTTAGTAAGAACATCAGGACGACGCGCCTTGTATTGCTTTAGCAAATCCAAAGACCACTGGTAGTCTGAACCAGGGCGAGATTGCTTATACAGCCTAGGCACTGTTTCAAGGTTATGGTTAAACACGTCTGGTGGCGATTGCTCCAGAATATCTAAAGCAATATCCATACGGCCTCTGAAGTCAGGAACAAGCACTTCAATTTCGATATTTGGCGAACGCTTTCGAGTCTCGTTAATACATGCAACAAAGTGAGCCGCGCCACCATCTCTTAAATCATCACGATCAACTGAAGTAACCACCACATAACGCAACCCCATATCAGCAATAGCTTCAGCCAAATGAACAGGTTCGTTCTCATCCAGTGGATTTGGTCGTCCATGAGCAACATCACAGAAAGGGCAGCGACGGGTACAGATGTCACCCATAATCATAAAAGTGGCCGTTCCATGACTAAAACACTCACCCAAGTTCGGGCAAGATGCCTCTTCACATACAGAGTGAAGCTTGTGTTCACGAAGTTGCTGTTTGATACGACTAATTTCAGGAGAAGCAGGAACACGAACGCGAATCCAATCAGGCTTTCTCGGCATTTTATCTGTCGGTATTACTTTCACTGGAATACGAGATGTCTTATCTGCGCCTCGCAACTTTTCCCCTTGAACAACCTTAGGTCGATTGGCTCTGGCTTTAGCTGATTGAGATTGCTCTGTCATGTTTACTTCAAACCTCTAACGGTAATCCTACTTCTTTTATTACATCTGAATAATCAAGCTGCTCTTTTAGACAGCACAATAACCGTGCAGCCACTTGATCCTTATCGACGTTCTCATGAAAGTTTTCCAACTGGGTCATTTGCATCCCGGCATAACCACAAGGATTGATTCTTAAAAATGGCTCCAGATTCATATCCAAATTTAAAGCCAAACCGTGAAATGATTTTCCTCTGCGAATGCGTAAGCCAAGAGATGCAATTTTTTGATCATTAACATACACACCAGGAGCATCTGCTTTTGGATAGGCGGTAATATTAAATTGAGCCAAAACATCCACGATTGCCTGTTCGATGGCTGTGACCAAGAATCTGGGGCCTATGCCTTTTCGTGCCAAATCGATCATGCAATATACAACCAATTGCCCAGGACCATGATAAGTCACCTGTCCACCACGATCCGCCTGCACAACGGGAATATCACCGGTATCCAACAGATGCTCAGCTTTACCTGCTTGGCCTTGTGTAAATACAGGATGATGTTCAAGAAACCACAACTCATCCAACGTGTCTGCTGTTCTGGATTCAGTAAAACCATGCATAGCATCACTTACTGTGCTGTAGTCTTGTAATCCTTCAAGATAACGAGCAATTAGTTTTGCCATTAAAGAACCATTCTCACCCGACTACTGCTCATAAAGGTTTCATGAATTGTTGAAAGGTGCCCTTCACTTTGCGCCACGATTTTTACTGTAATGGATAAAAAACGCCCATTCCGGCTAGGAGCAGATCGCATACCTAACAAGTCAATATCATCTTCAGGCATTAAGCCTCTAAGCGTTTCGATAACAAAGTCCTGAAAATCATGAGCATTCTCTCCAAGAACTTTAATAGGGTAACCAGGGCAGGGAAATTCAATTTTTGGCGGTTCTTGATTTTGCATTACAACTACCTTTTTTACATATCCCTCTAGTATACCTCGTGTCAGAGTGAGTATCTGCCTTTTTGAGACGAAATGTCACTTCTCAACTAAGCACAAGTACTGAACAGCTCTGACTTATGCTTCTGATACAGTTTGGCCATGCGAGTCCAGACCGGGCCAATTTTACCCGTTCCCACAGGTAAGCCATCTAATTCAGTAATGGCACGGATCTCAGCCGTGGAACTCGACATCCAAATTTCATCTGCTTCTTGTAAACGGGACAAACTAATGTCTTCCTCTAACAGCACCATCTGATATCGGGCCGCCAACTCAAAAATAAAGTCTCGAGTAATCCCGGTCAGCAAAAAATCACTCACACAAGGCGTGATGATTTGCTGCTTTTCGACAATAAAAACATTGCTGGCGGTTCCTTCTGTGACAATGCCATCACGATAAAGAATACCCTCGTCTTTTCCGGATTCAGCCACCATCTTCTTTAGCAAGACACTGCCAAGTAAGGAGGTAGATTTAATATCTCCCCGAGCCCAACGAAGATCTTCGAGCGTTATCGCCGAACAAGGCGGGTTACGCCGGGTATCTTTCTTTTGTAAGGAAATAGATTGAGAAGAAGCAAATACAGTAGGAACCAAACCTGTTGGGTAAGTATGTGATCGCTGTGCTGTAACCCCGCGGGTTACTTGAATATAGATAGATTGCTGATCACCCTCGTTTTGATCTATGAGTCGCTCAATGATAAACCGCCACTCATGCATTCCCAGAGGGTTAGGAATACCAGTCTGATCAAGACTGCGAAAAAGTCGTGTAAGGTGCTGCTCTAATCTGAAAGGCTGACGGTTATAAACCATCACTACCTCGTAGACGCCGTCACCAAAAAGAAAGCCTCGATCAAAGACCGAGACTTTTGCTTCATCTGACGGCAACCATTTACCATCAAGATAGACAATAGAAGGCATTAGTCACCAAAGAGTCCAATGAAGAACAACTTGATTGCATCCCATAATCTGGCGAAGAAGCCTGCCTCTTCAACCGGCTTAAGAGCAACCAAGGGTTTCTCGACTAGAGTTTCACCGTTAAGATCGATCTTCAAAAGACCAAGCTCCTGACCTTGCTGTATTGGAGCTTCAATGATGGTATCGACCTCTAAATTTGCTTTTACTTCTTTACGGCTACCACGAGGTACGGTAATCACAATATCATCAATGATCCCTAAAGAAACTTGGTCTTGAACACCTTTCCAGATGCGATTTCTGGTCAGTTCAGCACCGGCTTCATACAACGACAGGGTTTCAAAGTATCTGAATCCGTAGTTCAAAAGCTTTTGGGTTTCTCTTGCTCTGGCCTCTTCACTTCGAGTACCCAACACGACAGAAATCAAACGCATCCCATCTTTTTCAGCAGACGCCACTAAACAATAACCCGCTTCATTAGTGTGTCCGGTTTTCAAACCATCAACAGTAGAATCTCGCCACAACAAACGGTTTCGGTTTGGCTGCTCAATTCCGTTGTACTTAAAAACTTTCTCAGAATAGATTCCGTAAAAATCTGGGTGATCAACAATGGTATGTTCCGCCAAAATTGCCAAATCACGAGCAGACGCATAGTGTTCTTCATGCGGCAATCCGGTTGCATTCATGAAATGAGTGTTCGACATTCCCAACTCTGAAACATACTGATTCATCAAATCGGCAAAGCCCGCTTCAGAACCGGCAACATGTTCAGCCATAGCCACGCTGGCATCATTACCCGATTGAATAATGATTCCTCTCAGTAAATCTTCGACTTTTACTTTCTTACCAACTTCAATGAACATACGAGAGCCAGGCATCCGCCATGCTTTCTCACTCACCAACACTTCATCATCCAGCGAAATATTGCCACGTTGAATTTCTTCTACCGCAATATAGCTGGTCATCATCTTAGTTAGACTGGCAGGCGGTACTCGTTCATCAGGGTTATTTTCAACAAGCACTTTGCCACTGTTTGCATCCAGCAAAATATATGCGGACGCTGCCAACTGTGGTGAAGCCGGAATCAAGGTCGCAGCCAGAGACAGACTTGAAAGACAGAAGAGAAGAAAAGAAATTAGGATATTAAAAGGTTTCGCTTTCATAGCACTCATTTTTTGGTGGAAAGTTTAAAGATAAAAACAAGAATCAGAATATCAGAGGACATCAGATTCTATCAAATACCACGAGGGGTTTTAAAATGCCATTGGACTTTGCCAAGGAGATCATATCTTGGGCTTCTTTCAAAGTTTTTAAAGGTCCAATTTGTACTTTAAAAACGCCAGATTCAGGCTTTATTCTGAAAGAACTATTAGCCCATTGCTCAGATTTTTGACGAAATCGCTTCGCATTATCGAGACTTCCAAACGCGCCGATCTGCACATACCGACTAGGTTCAGCCATGTCGATTGATTCAACCACAACATGTGCTGTTCCTTTGTTGTGATAGCCTAGTTTGGCTGCAGCCGCATAAGACAAATCGATGATTCGTCCCTCATGAAACGGCCCCCGATCATTAACCCTAACCACAACCGAGCGACCATTATCAGTATTAGTCACTCTAACGTAGGAAGGAATCGGCAATGTTTTATGGGCTGCGGACATACCGTACATATCATAGGTTTCACCATTTGACGTCAAGTGACCATGAAACTTATGCCCATACCAGGACGCAATACCTTCTTCCCGATAACCATTAGATGATGGCAATACATTATAGGTTTCACCACGTACTCGATACGTCTTATTACCGCCAGAACTGTACGGCTCCCACTTAGGAACAGCATCCGGCACTTGCGACACATCCACATCAACAGAAGGGCCGTAGTCTTGCTCAACATGATACCGGGACGGTGTGGTACACCCTACCAGATAAAGAGCAATAAAACAGAACGAAACTAATCTAACCAACGTTATGACTCTTTCTTATCCTTGGAATTACGCTTACGTTCAATCTCATCGCCTAGCTGAATCACCGACATTGCGTACAAACGACTGTGATTGTAACGGGTAATCGCATAAAAATTGTTAAATCCAAGCCAAAACTCAGCCCCTAAACGTCCTTGGTACTTAAACAAGGCCGCTTTTTCCTGATCAGGTAAGCTAGCGTCGGTCGCTGGAGTCACACCATACCCAACAAGCTCTTTTATTGTTTTAGTTGG
This sequence comes from Litoribrevibacter albus, assembly GCF_030159995.1. NCBI lineage: Bacteria > Pseudomonadati > Pseudomonadota > Gammaproteobacteria > Oceanospirillales > Oceanospirillaceae > Litoribrevibacter > Litoribrevibacter albus. The sequence goes on from NZ_BSNM01000016.1 coordinate 10,900, forward strand.
TTCAAGTGACTCATTAGCAATTGACTGATAAGCATCACCAGAAACCCTGGCACGACTGGTAATCAGACCATTACGCACCCAACCGTGCTTTTGAATGTAGTTTGCAACACTACCTATGGCATCGACGGGATTCGCCCAAATATCCTTAGAATCATCGCCATCAAAATCGACAGCATAGGACAAATAACTGCTTGGAATAAACTGACCGAAGCCCATTGCCCCCGCATATGACCCGCGAATTGTTAGTGGATCAAGCTTGTAATCACGACACATAATTAAAAAGGAAGTTAATTCACGACGAAATAGAGGACGTTTCGGGTAGTCAAAGGCCAAGGTCGACAAGGCATCAATAACACGATAACCGCCACCTTGTTTACCATACATAGTTTCAACCCCAATGATAGAAACTATGTACTTGGCTGGGACGCCATACTCGGCTTCCGCACGTTTAAGCGTTTCTTCGTTGTTCTTCCAGAAAGTTACACCACGACCAATGCGAGTTTTATTCACAAACATAGGGCGATACTCTTCCCAGGTTTTGGTTCGCTCTGCGGGTCTGGAAATGGCATCCAAAATAGATTGTTTTTTCTTTGCTTTGCCAATCAGGGTTTCTAACTCAGCACGTTCAAAGCCATGCTTTTCAACCATTTCATCAATAAACTTTACAAACTCCGGATGCTTACTGTAGTCACCAGCCCAGACACTACCACCCCAGATCACTAACCAACACAAAACAACAATACGAAATAAACGATCCATCCTGGTTCTCTTTACCCTTACCAAACAATTAAACGAATACACCCTGTGACCACTTATGATGAAATTCTATCCCTTTATTTCGTCAATAACTTTCTATGAGTATGAATTGACATAAGTACACCAAACCCCGCCATCAAGGTCAAAATAGACGTTCCACCATAACTTACCAAAGGTAACGGAACACCTACTACAGGGAGAATACCACTCACCATACCGATATTTACAAAGACATAAACGAAGAACGTCAGCGTAATACTTCCCGCCAGCAAGCGACTGTACGAGTCCTGCGCCTTAACCGCAATGTATAAACCACGTAATACGATCAGCAAATACATAGACAACAACGCCAGAACACCAAAGAAGCCAAACTCTTCGGCAAACACAGCAATAATAAAGTCGGTATGACTCTCAGGTAAGAAATCCAAATGACTCTGCGTACCGTTCAGCCAGCCTTTACCCCACAACCCGCCTGAACCGATAGCAATTTTTGACTGAATGATATTCCAGCCAGCACCCAACGGATCACTCTCAGGATCAAACAAGGTTAATACCCGTTGTTTTTGATAGTCGCGCATCACAAACTGCCAAAACGGGTAAATCAAGGCGGACACCAAACCGACAAAACCAAAGACAATTCGCCATTTCAAACCAGCCAACAGCAAAATGAAAATACCAGAGGCAGCGATTAATAACGAGGTTCCCAAGTCCGGTTGTTTAGCAATCAACCCCACAGGCACAATAATAATAACCAATGAAATAATCACGTGCTTAAAACTAGGCGGTAGTTTTCGACCAGAGAAGTACCACGCGACCATCATAGGCACAATCAATTTCATGATCTCTGAGGGCTGGAATCGAACAGACCCCAGACTTAACCAGCGCTGGGCCCCCTTCGCCCCGACACCCACTAGCAATACAGCAACCAACAAAGCAACACCAACAACATAGAAATAGGGAGACCATCGCCGCATCGTTGAAATATCAAACTGGGCAATCACAAACATGACCAACACACCGAGTAACAATCGGACGATCTGTTTTTCTACATCCTGAATACTTCCACCACTGCCACTGTAGAGCACAAACAAACCGCCGCCACAGAGACAGAACAACAAGAAAAGCAGTTGCGTATCAATATGCATTCTTAACCAAATACTCGGACGCCGGCTAAAATGAGCCGCCGCATCAGGAAGCGTACGAGAAAAATCTCTCATCAGTTGGCTTCCTCCGTTAAGTATTCGCCCAGAATATGTGCATCAAACATTTTTCGAGCCACAGGTGCCGCCGCATGGCTACCACCACCGCCATTTTCCACAAGAACGGCTACGGCAATTTGAGGATCATCAATCGGAGCAAAGCCCATAAACCACGCATGATCCCGGTGCCACTCTGAAATTTTAGACGCATCGTATTCCTCGTCTTGAGCAATACCTAACACCTGAGCTGTCCCTGTTTTCCCAGCCATTTTATATTTTGCCCCGCGACCGGAAGCTCGAGCCGTACCGCGCGAGCTGTGCATCACGTCTTTCATGGCTGCAAACATTCGATCCCAATTCTCTGGATTTTTCAGAATGATATTTTTGGCTTCGGCCCCTTGAAGGTCCGACTGAATTTGATCCCTTACTTCATTTAGATCACTGTCCATAGTCAGACGAGGTCGCACCCATTTTCCTTTGTTTGCAAAAATGGCTGTCGCAGCTGCCAACTGCAAAGGCGTCACCAACATATAGCCCTGGCCCAGTCCCATATTCAGACTATCTCCTGGGAACCAAGGCAAACCTTTCGCGCCACGTTTCCATTGACGAGTCGGTAACAAGCCACGACGCGCCTCAGAAATATCTAGACTGGTTAAATCCCCAAATCCAAACTTGGCGAGAAAATCAGACATCCGATCAACACCCAAGCGGAATGCTAATTCATAGAAATAGGTATCACAGGATTGAACAACCGCGTAACGTAAATCGACTCTACCGTGGCCACCTCGTTTCCAGTCACGGTAAATGCGTTCATCATTCTTCAGCTGATACTGCCCATAATCCATGATGCTAAAGTTCCAATCCACAACTCCGGACTCAACACCGGCTACGCCCAACATTGGTTTGATGGTGGAACCAGGCGGGTACTGCCCTTTTAGTGCTCGGTTAAACAACGGCTTCGCTTTGGAATCCCTTAATTCTCCGTAAGACTGGTGATCAATACCAAGCACAAACAGGTTCGGATCAAAACTTGGCTCACTCACCAAAGCCAAAATACCACCGGTTTTCGGCTCAATTGCCACCACAGCGCCACGACGTCCATCGAGCAGTTTGCTGGCCGTTTGCTGAAGTCGACTATCCAACGACAGGCGTAAATTTTTTCCTGGTGTTGGCGGAACCCGTTCTATCACTTTTAAGACACGACCACGCGCATCGGCTTCTACTTTCTGAAGCCCCACCATGCCATGCAACGAGCTCTCATAAAAACGTTCTACACCGAGCTTACCAATGTGATTGGTTGCCTGATAATTGGTGGCATCTACTTTCTTCAGTTCTTTCTCATTGATACGCGCCACATAACCCACCACATGTGCAAAAGGCGCACCCAGCGGATAAGAACGAACTAACTTGGCATCCACCGAAACGGCAGGATAACGATGCAGCTCTACGGCCACCGTCGCAATTTCTTCTTCGGTTAATCGGTTCCGAATGGCCACAGGTTCAAGAGGACGACGTCGCTCTTTCAGTCGACGGTTAAACTTTTCGACGTCCTTATCTGTAATTTTGATAATGTCCCGAAGCGACGCAATCAGCGCGTCTTTATCCTTCATTTTCTCGGGGATAATTCCCAAGCTGAAGTTAGGCGTATTTTCGGCCAATAACACGCCGTTTCGATCGAAGATCAACCCTCGGGTGGGCGCAATCGGCTCAACCTGAACCCGGTTTTGTTCCGAAGCAATTTGATATTTTTGAAATTCAACGACTTGCAGATGATACATCCGCAGTAATAACACAGAAATTAAGATCAGCACGACACAAATGGCAACGACAACGCGCCAGAAGAAAATCGTCGAATACTTGGAATGATCGTGTAACGAGAGCCCTTCCATAGACTTAATTCATATCCTTAACCGGCTCTGTGATAGGGATGATTACAAATGATCGACCAGGCTCGATAGATTTGTTCTGAAACCAGCAATCGAACCATAGGATGAGGCAAAGTTAACGAAGATAAGGACCACTTCACGTCGGCTCTGGCAACACAGCGAGCATCCAGACCTTCCGGCCCACCCACCAGCAACGCAACATCACGCCCATTCATTCGCCAACCTTCCATTTGTTCAGATAATTGCTCAGTAGACCAAGACTTACCCAATACCTCAAGCGCAACCACATAATCAGAAGGGGCAATCGCGGCCAGCATGGCATCGCCTTCTTTTTGCATAGCACGAGCGACATCGCGGCCTTTACCCCGCTGCCCCGGAGTAATCTCACATAATTCGAGACTCATATCCGAAGGCATACGACGTGCGTACTCGTCATAACCCTGTGTCACCCAGGAAGGCATTTTTGTTCCAACAGCGATCAAACGTATTTTCATAGTGCGTGTATACAGTGCGTATAAATAATGATGTCTTCAAACAACAAGGCTGATCACGTCATTACCATAAGCAATAACATTGATCAGCCAAGTAAACAGCCTGTCTAATAGTAATATTAACCAGCAGGCTGCTCTTGATCGCGATTTGGAGCCAGCCCAGACCATAAACGCTCAAGGTCATAATGATCTCGGGCTGTTGGCATCATCACATGTACCACCACATCACCAAAATCAATCAACACCCATTCAGCCGCACGTTCACCCTCGGTACCTATTGGGTTTACGCCCTCTTTCTTCATTTCTTCCGCAACGTAATCTGCAATCGATTTCACATGACGGGAAGAGGTTCCAGAGGCAACGATCATATAGTCTGTAACACTAGTTTGATCTTTTACATCCAAGCAAGTGATTTCATTTGCTTTCATGTCTTCAAGTAGATCAACAACTTTTTCTTTTAAACTCTGAGAGTCCATATTTCACTTCAATTTTAAATGCTTTACAGCAATACATTAACGACGGATATGACCGTCACCCAACACAACATATTTCTGAGAGGTCAATCCGTCCAACCCAACAGGTCCACGCGCATGAATCTTGTCAGTAGAGATACCAATCTCAGCACCTAACCCATACTCAAAGCCATCAGCGAATCGAGTAGAGGCATTGACCATCACCGAACTGGAATCAACTTCGGTTATGAATTGACGACTCTTAGTATAGTTCTCTGTAATGATCGCATCCGTATGATGAGAGCCATACTTGTTGATGTGATCAATGGCTTCAGCCATAGACTCCACCACTTTCACAGACAGAATGGGTGCAAGATACTCCGTCGACCAATCTTCTTCTGTTGCCGCTATAAAAGCCGGCGAGAAATCACAACACACAGAGCAACCGCGCAATTCAACGCCTGCTTCCTGATATGCTGAGATCAATTCTGGTAACACGTCCGCTACGCGTGTCTTGGCAACCAACAAGGTTTCCATAGTATTACAGGTACCATAGCGGTGCGTCTTGGCATTCACAGCAATATTCACAGCTTTGGTCAAATCGGCCTGGTCATCGATATAGACATGACAGATACCGTCCAAATGCTTAATCACGGTCACTTTCGCATCACGACTGATGCGTTCAATCAGACCTTTACCACCACGAGGCACAATTACATCCACATATTCAGGCATAGTGATTAACTCGCCAACGGCCGCACGGTCAGTCGTTTCAACTACTTGCACAGCCGACTCAGGCAAACCTGCTTTTGCCAGACCTTCGCGAATACACTTTGCAACCGCCTGATTGGATTCAATCGCTTCGGAACCACCACGCAAAATAGTGGCATTACCTGATTTCAAACACAGGCTCGCCGCTTCAACAGTCACATTAGGACGAGACTCATAAATGATCCCGATTACACCTAGTGGCACACGCATTTTTCCGATCTGAATGCCCGACGGGCGGTAAGCCATGTCGGTAATTTCACCCACTGGGTCCTGAAGTGCTGCAACCTGACGCAAACCTTCAATCATGGTATCGATACGAGCATCTGTCAGTTCAAGACGATCAAGTAAGGCGGCGTCCAAACCATTCGACTTGCCACGCTCCAGATCTTTTTGATTTGCGGTCATTAATTCACTGCGAGATTGTTCTAGCGAATCAGCCATAGCTAACAAGGCCTGATTCTTTTGATTGGTCGTTGCTGCTGCAATGACACGGGAAGCCGCACGGGCACTCTGCCCAAGCTCTTCCATATATGCTTTAATATCCATTCAAAATCCGTAACTGAATACAATCTTCATCGATTTTTGATCAACTTTGACTAGCGATCATGGGGAAATACTTCCATTATAACGGTATTAGCAGTCAGATTGTATGTTCAGTAGTCATAATCCTTTAAGCAGTAATTAAAATAATGAAAACGCCCGGATTCGACACCCTTGTTTTTTCCAGCAGAAAGCTGGAAACCAGTATCGCCATCGCCATTATTGTGGCGGTATTCTCTGTGATCGTTATGATCAGAGCAGACAACTTATTAAACACCCAATCTCTATTTCTGACCTTACCACTGACCCTGGTGCTCATTTTACTCAGCTTCCAAACGCCGTCGAAAGGCCGTGAAGTCAGTGGCGTAGTGATCGTAGCCTCACTTTTCCTAATCACTGTAGTCTTACCCTTTTTATTACGCTCGCAGCTTTCGCCCTGGATTTATTTAATTCCGATTCTGCTGATTAATTTTATGACCTTCCGGTTAAACCTGATTTCCATTGGCATTTACTCAGCCCTGATCTTCACCATGATATATCTGATGCCAACACAGGAAAACGCTCTCCCGACCCTACTGACATTTATTATGGTGTGCGCGCTGTGTTTACTCATGGCGTTTTTAAAAGATCAGATGCTGCTGCGACTTGCAGCTCTGGACATTTTTAACAAAAAAACCGGGTGGCATTTACGCCAAGAACTGAAACCGGCACTCGACCGGGAAATTCAACGCGCCGAACGTGAAGGCAGCGGCCTCAGTTACAGTTTGATTGAATTCCCTACCCAGAAACATCAAACATTTTCCTGGGAACCAGTCATCGCCTTCATCCAGAAAAGCATTCGCCCTTTCGATCAGGTCTTTCATCACAGTCACCGAAAGATTGCCATCATCCATCCTTACGCAACAAAGGACGAAATAGCATCCCGCCTGGAACAAGCACAAAGCCAGCACCCAGACCTCCAATTCAAAGCAGGCGTGACCAGTCTTAATATCGGAGACACCAGCGCCGAGGTCATCAGCAAAGGACGAGCAGCGCTGCTTTGCTGCAAGGATAATCAGCAGGTGGTATGCCATGAAGCTTGAGCTATTTGATCGATCAATACAAAACAAGATCACCGCACTGGCGTATGGATTACTGGCCAGTGTTTTAATCATCATCAGTTTTCACCAGTTTTTTGAGGGTTACATTGCCGCGCTATCCATCAATGTTCCGGCCGGCTTGCTGTTCACCCTACTGGCTATAATTCGCTGGTTAAATAAATCCGAAGTAAATAATGATCGTTTCGGCTACGCAGGTTTTGTTCTAATTGCCTTCATTCTACTCAATGAAATCGAACTCTTACATTCAACCACCATGGTTTGGATGTACACCCTGCCAATGCTGTTTTTTATGACCCAACCACTGGCCACCGCCAGTATCAGCTCAACGATTTTTATTCTCTGCTTAATTCTCACCAGCAACGAAAACAATTTATTAGGATTACAGTATCAGGCCATTTCAGGACTGAGCTTTATGTTCCTATTCTCGGGTCTGTTTGCTTATCATCGAAAAATCCACTCAAAACAACTCTTTAAAGCCGCCAAAGCGCACCCTTCAACAAAATTACCTGACTTTTCAGTTTTCCAACAACAACTTCTGGAAGAAGTGGAACGCGCTAAAGTATCCAAAAACGCGCTATCCGTGATGCTGATCGAAATTGACGACTACCCCAAACTCAAAGAACTCGAAGGCAAAGAAGAAGCGGCGCAAGTGCTCATTAAACTCGGGCGTTTTCTGAATCAAATTACCCGTACCGGCGACATTCTATTTCACGCCGAAGACCACCAGTTCTGGCTTATCCTGCCAAACACAGGCCAAGATGGTGTTGTGGTGATTGATGAAAAGGTGGTTCGCATGGTTCGGGATGAATCCTGGGGACTGATCAGCGCAATCAAAGTCCGTACCAGCACGGCCACTCTGAACAGTAACGACACTGCGCCAATCAACCTGATTGAGCGCTGCTATCGTCGCATGGCCTCTAACTTTGGTCGGCAATAACGTTTGATTAACAAGCTTGCTCATCAATAGTGTTTGCTCAAAAACTGTCATTCCAAAAACAGAAATGACGCATTGAATGCGCTCTGTCACTGGAAATTCATTATTTAATGCATACACTTGTGGCTGCATAACGCCTGCCGATACACACCGGCATTTCAATTGACCCTGATGTTGAGCACTTATGTCCTTTGACTCAATTCTAGACTGGCTAAATCTCAACCCTGAGTGGTTTTTATTAGGTGTATTCCTGACAGCATTCAGCGAATCCCTCGCCATTATCGGACTCATCATGCCAGGTGCCTTCTTAATGTTTGCGCTGATGGTCATGGCAGGCAATCAGGACTTCTCATTGCAAGCGGTGCTCATATGGTCTTTTTTTGGAGCCGTTCTCGGTGACGCCGTAAGCTTTTACTTTGGGCGAACCTTTAAAGACCGCATCCCATCGTTCTGGCCCTTCAACCGAAATCCACAATGGTTACAACAAGGACAGAGTTTTTTCGATCAGCACGGCGGAAAAAGTATTTTCGTCGGGCGCTTTGTCGGACCGGTGCGCCCGATTATCCCAATGATTGCCGGAATGCTGGCAATGCCCAGTGGTAAGTTTCTGGCCGTAAACATTATCTCCGCCGTTGGCTGGGCTATTTGCTACGTTATCCCTGGCTACATTATCGGCGCTGCGATGCGACTCAACATCAGCCTGCCAGAGAATTTTAAAACTGTTTTCTTCACCACCATCATTCTACTCTGCGGCTTTATTGCTCTCGCCGTTTGGGTATACCAGAATCTGCATCCGGATCGTTCCATATACCGCTACATGAAGAAACTCTTCACCTCAAATGACACACTAGAGAGCATCTGGCATAAATTGTCAGCGCCTCGACAAGATGACCCCAGCTTTCCATTACCCTCACTATTAACACTATTAACTTGTCTGACGCTCTTCCTTGGCTGGGTATTCTGGGTAGATTATGCCTCTCACCCGCTTTTTACAGACACCACATTACTCAGTCTCGCCAAACAACTGCATTCAGAATCGGCACAGACCTGGTTGGTGGCTCTCACCATGCTCGGTGACCCCAACCTACTCTACTTTTGCGCAGGACTATTCAGCCTTTATTTGGTAATCAAACGACAATACAGCGTCATTATTCTAATCGCCGCAGTAACCGGATTAAGCTATGTATTAGTAACCGTATTAAAAGAAGCATTTGAGTTAACCCGCCCAGAAGTGTTGGTAACCCCTTTTCCCGGACACTCCTTTCCAAGCGGACATACGGTAGGCGCCACCGTATATTTTGGATTAATTGCCAGCTTTATGGCTCAGGAAGTTGTCACCCATCGCCGTTGGCCTCTGTATCTCGGCGCAGTGATTCTGGCGTTTTTGGTTGGCATTTCACGAGTGTTACTGGGCGTGCACTGGTTCAGTGATGTCATTTGTGGACTATTGCTCGGCGCACTCATTGTGTCACTCGCCCGACTCATCTACAGCCCGTTCAATCAACACTCTTTAACAATGAAAAGATATGACCTCTGGCTTCCTATTGCCTTGGCTGCAGGTTATGCCGGTTATTACTGGTTAGAGTTTGAGAATCAACTGCAACGCTATATCTGGCTGGACTTCGTCACCTCATAACCCCTAGACCGATAACAAAGCCTGACAAACGCAAAACAGATAAGAGTAATAAGAAAAGAAATTAGCTGGATTATTTCTGATACTTATCCAGCAATCGATAGATTTCATCCAAGCGATCGTAGGGATGATTCATTTCAAGCAGCATTTGCTTTTCCGCACCTTCAAAAGGCAGAAGCTCAGCCAAACGCCAACTAATGGAAGACGCATCGTTGTAGGCAATATCACGATGCTTGATGGCAGGGTGTTTCTCCAGGTGCTTTAGCATGATCACCAACTCTTCATGCTCCACCTCTGTGGACATCTGTAGTTCAGCATTCATCTCTTCGATATCCGCTCGCACCAAATGCTGTTTATCACAGTAGGGCGCTGACACCCGGACTCGCTCCACGCCTTCGACGGTAATACCCAACATGCCGTTTTTCAATTGAGTAAAGTCTACAATGCGAACCACTGTACCAACCGACTCAAAGGTCTGACTTAACACATCTGAACTGTCTTTTCGGATACGACACACCACAAATCCATATCCTTCCTTAAAGCATTCCGCCACCATATCGAGATAACGCGGCTCAAAAATCCTAAGATCCAGGCGCATTCCCGGAAACATAACGACATTCAAAGGAAAGATTGGTAGATGATTCATAGCTGCAAAACCCAATAAAACACTAAGCGACAAATCGATCAAAACAAATAGAGCTATTAATGATTATGAACGATGCTGGTCAGTTGTAAATCCGATCTGGATTTCATTCGTCATTTATTTGGGGTCGAGCAGGGGCGATTTCAAGTACTGGCAAGCTTCCTGAATTGGCGATCCTAACCCAAACACAGAACAAATACTTAATGCGTCCCGCACACCGGACATTCAGGGTCTTTTCGAAGCTTGATCATACGCCATTCATGATTCAGGGCATCAAACACCTGCAAACGGCCAATCAACGGCTGGCCAATTTTCGCAACCAGTTTTAGAGCTTCTAATGCCTGCAATACGCCTTGCGAGCCAACCACTGGCCCCAGCACACCGCTCTCAGAACAGGTTAACTCTTGCGCTTCCACTTCACCGTACAAGCACTGATAACACGGCGATGAGTCCACCCCCGGATGATAAACCGACAACTGCCCCTCAAAACCAATCGCCGCCGCCGACACCAAAGGCACACCAGCGCTCCAGCACTGACGATTGATTAAGAAGCGACTATCAAAGTTATCGGTACAATCCAGAACCACATCCACGCTCGCAATGGCAGCCAACAGCGATGAGTCATCCAATCGATAATCAACAGTCTCAACCGTCACCTCAGAGTTATTCGCCAAAACACGTTTAGCTAACGCCTGAACCTTGGATATCCCGACTTGCGCCTGAGTAAACGCCACCTGTCTCTGCAAATTGGTCTGATCAACAACATCGTCATCGACCAACACCAAACGACCAACGCCAGCGGAAGCAAGATACATAGCCGCAGGGTTACCCAACCCACCGGCACCAATAATAAGCATGGAGGAAGCACTAATACGTTGTTGGCCTTCAATATCCACCTGCGACAACATTATTTGGCGACTGTACCGAAGCAACTGATCATCCGACAATTCAACCGTCATAACCTACCCCTTACTTCCTACTTTATTCTTCCATCCAAAGGTAAAACGATCATTACCACCATAGTCTTGCCCCGAGCCCACGCCGAGATAACCAGCTTCAACAAATAAGGCTGCAACACTTGATGCCTGATCATAGCCGTGCTCAATCAACAAACAACCACCCTCAGCCAAAAAAACCAGAGATTCACGAACAATCAACCGAATATCATCCAACCCATCATCTCCGGCAACCAACGCGCTCTTTGGCTCAAACACCACATCCCCTTCCTCAAGATGCTTATCGCACTCAGCAATATACGGGGGATTACTAATGATTAAATGATAACTCTCTGACTCATTCGCCAAATCAAACTGTTCAAACCAGTTACTCTGGAAAAAACGAACCTTTTCAAGGCCGAGTGTTGAGGCATTGAACCGAGCGAGTTCAACCGCTTCAGGAACCCGATCACACCCTGAGATCTCCCAGGAGGGATACTCAGAGGCTAATGCCAGGGCAATGGCGCCGGTTCCCGTTCCCAAATCCACCGCTTTTTTATGAGGACCTATGCTTTGTACTGCAGTGTTGTGTGAATCAGTGTTGTGAGAATCAGTGCGTTGTGAACCTTCACTGACATCCTCCGAAAAATGATCCAGCACCCACTCAATCAAGGTTTCGGTATCAGGGCGAGGAATCAAAGTGGTCGGCGTAACCTTTAAAGGCAGTGACCAGAATTCTTTATAGCCCACAAGGTGCGCAACAGGATGCCCTTGCTGACGACGTTCAACGCACGCAGTTAACGTCAGGTATTGATCATGCGTTAACTGAGTTTCAGGCCAGGTATAGAGAAAAGTGCGGGATTTATCGAGAGTGTGGCAAAGCAGGACCTCAAGATCCAGCTTGGCCGATTCTGAATGAGGCAAAAGCGCTACTGCTTTTGCCAACCATTCTGAGATAGGAGCAGACGTTTCAGGAAACACGGTTTTTTCCAAAATTAACCGCCAAGTTCGGTCAACAATTCTGCCTGATGCTCGTTCACCAGAGGCTGAATCAAACTCCCCAGATCGCCTTCCATTACTTCTGATAACTTATACAAGGTCAGGTTGATACGGTGATCGGTAACACGCCCCTGTGGGTAGTTATAGGTACGAATACGCTCAGAACGATCACCACTTCCCACCAAACTCTTACGCTGATCGGCCTGTTCTTTTTGAGCTGCTTCTTCTTGAGCTGACTTCAAACGCGTCGCCAATAGTGACATCGCTTTTGCACGGTTCTTATGCTGAGAACGCTCGTCCTGACACTCGACCACCACACCCGTTGGAATATGGGTAATACGAATAGCCGAGTCGGTTTTGTTCACGTGCTGACCACCGGCACCGGATGCACGGAATGTATCGATACGAAGGTCGTTCTTATCGATATTCACTTCTTCCAGCTCATCAGCTTCCGGCATGATCGCCACTGTACACGCAGAGGTATGAACGCGGCCCTGAGATTCAGTTTCAGGAACACGCTGAACACGGTGCGCCCCTGACTCAAACTTCAAGCGTGAGTATACGTCCTGACCGACAACACGGGTGATAATCTCTTTATAGCCGCCATGCTCACCTTCGTTCTGACTGATAATTTCGATGCGCCAGCCTTGCGTTTCTGCATAGCGAGAATACATACGGAACAAATCGCCCGAGAAAATAGCGGCTTCATCACCACCCGTACCAGCACGAATTTCCAGATAGACGTTTTTATTGTCGTTCGGGTCTTTCGGAAGCAACAACTTCTGCAGATCCAACTCCAAGGCTTCGATATTATCCTGACAGGTGCCAAATTCTTCCTGGCCCATTGCCTTCATTTCAGGGTCCGGGTCATCCATCAACAACTTTGCTTCTTCAAGGTCGTCCTGAGCCTGCTTGTAATCACCAAAACATTTCACTACCGGCTCGATTTCCGAATACTCTTTCGACAAAGAACGGAATTTGTCCTGATCTGAAATCACATCAGGATCACTTAACAACGCGCCAACCTCTTCATAGCGATCACACAGGTTGTCTAATTTTTCTAGGATTGAAGCTTTCATAGATTACAACTTATTCGTTTACTGGTTAGCGATTCTCAGCACTTGGTTATAAAAGGTTAGACGAGCTAAGAATCCTGAGATTCATTTTGGGAGGCATCATTTAAACCGAACAACTCGCGAGCAGAGTCTATCAGTTCCAAACGACCTTCTGAACTGGCTTGGCGAATATTCACCGTCGGTTCATGTATGAGTTTATTGGTAAGACTGCGAGCCATTTGAGTAAGTACTCGCTCAGGCGATACACCTTTCTTTAACTGAGCCAAAGACTTCTCCAGCTCCGCATCTGAAATTTCAGCGGCCTGCTGACGAAACGCCGTTAAAGTAGAAACTGCATCGAGACTGCGAAGCTGCTGCTGAAACTTCTCAACCCCATAGCCAACCAGCTGCTCAGCATGCTCAGCTGCTTTCTGTCGGCTCTTGCGGTTTTCCTCTACCACTTCATGAAGGTCATCTACGGTGTAGAGGTACACATCTTCCAGATCCGCCACCTGAGGCTCAATATCCCGAGGAACAGCAATATCGGCCATAAACACCGGTTTAAAACGGCGTTTTTTCATCGCACGCTCCACCATGCCCTTCCCTAGTATCGGAAGCTGGCTGGCCGTAGATGAAATAACAATATCCGCATCCGGCAAATAATCAGGAATATCCGACAACATAATGGCTTTGGCAGAGAAGCGCTTAGCAAGCTCTTCCGCTCGCGTTAACGTTCGGTTGGCCACCACAATCTTCGACACGCCCTGCTCTTTAATATGCTTAGTCACCAAATCGATGGTTTCACCCGCACCGATTAAAAGCACATTACATTTGGAAAGATCAGAGAAGATATGTTTAGAGAGACTCACAGCGGCAAAAGCCACAGATACAGGGTTCTCGCCAATGGCCGTTTCAGTACGCACTTGCTTTGCAATAGAAAACGACGATTCAAACAAGCGCATGAGTGTTGACTGAGCACTACCCGCCTCTCGTGCGACACTGTAACTGGATTTAAGCTGACCCAATATCTGAGGCTCACCCAACACCAGCGAATCCAGACCACAGGCAACGCGCATAATATGACGACAGGCTTCTTCATCCTTATGGATATAAGCAGCCATTTCCAGATCATTCGGATCAACCTGATGAAAGTGCGCCATCCACTTAATCAACGGCGCACTGATGTCTTCGTTTGCAGAAAAATAAATTTCTGTGCGATTGCAGGTCGACAAAATAGCCGCCTCGGAAACACCCACCTGATCTTTTAGTCGATGCAATGCGTCCACAACCACTTCAGGATTGAAGGAAACTTTTTCCCTCACCTCAACGGTTGCAGTTTTATGATTTATGCCAAAAATTCCTAACGCCATGCTGTATCGACTTAAGCTCTGTGATCCCTAAGAAAACCCCTCAAATAAGCACCGCAAGATCATTGCAGACTCATTCAGAAGACCCTTAGCTTCCGAGAAATTAAAAACCAGATATTATCCATGGTTTTCCTGTATTAATGTACTTTTTTTTCTGCTTTTTTTCGCAGCATTAAGCTGGTAGTGTTAGTGCCATCGACAACAATTTCAGTTTTAAGGACACACCATGAGACACCTGCTCTGGTCAGCAATAATTTTATTAAGTGGATGCGCTACCTTTACCAATACATCCACCTCCGATCAGACGGATCAGGCACCCACTCAAGAGGCCCAATCTCAAACTCCAGAAGAGTATCCAACCCGTCCTTTTCAAACTGAAACACTCTACAACCTTTTAGTCGCCGAAATCGCCGGTCAACGCAGCCAGTACGACCTTGCGCTGAGTTACTACCTCGACGAAGCCAAAAACACCCAAGATCCGTACGTTGCGGCTCGTGCTTCCCGTATCGCCCAGTATCTCAACGAACCTCTGGCGGCGGCTGAAGCGGCTGACATCTGGCGTGAAAACGACAAACAAAACATTCACGCCCATTTAACGGCTGCCAACAGCTGGCTTAAACAACACGAAGTCGATAAGTCCATTACCGCACTCAAGGATGCGTTAGCGCTGACCGAATCCATCAGCCTTGAGCAAATTTACCTTACCGGTAAAGAACTCCCAAAAGAACTTCAACAACCCCTGATCGATGGCTTGAGCAGAATCATTTCAGAACATCCAAACCACATTCGCCTGCACTTCACCAAAGCACTACTACTCAGTGATTACGGCCGAGACCAAGAAGCACTCGAGGCGATGATCACGCTTAAAAAGTCTGGGGAGATGACGCCACCACATTACATCATGCTGGCGAAACTATACTCCCGAGCTGGCCAAAACGAAGCCACAGTCAACACTCTCGAAGAAGGCTGGGACAAATACACAGGGGACAAAACCCTGGGCCTTCTTTACGGTCAGGCATTGGCGGATAACCAACAAACCGATGATGCTCTGGATATCCTGAATTCGCTGACCCAAACTCATCCAAGCGACGATGAAATTCTAATCTCGGCCGCCCTAATTAACGCTGAGCTAGGTCAATATAAAGCGGCTGAAGATCTTTTCCTTGCCGCAACCCAAACAAAACAGCGTGATAATGCCTGGTATTTCTTAGGCCAATTACATGAACAGCAGCACCATACTGATCAAGCTATTGAGGCCTACAAATCGGTACAAGAAGGCAAAAACCTCATTTCAGCCGTTACTCGTACGGCAACCCTATTGAAAGACTCTCAATCACTGGCCAGTGCTCGCCAATACCTGAGAGAGCTACACTCCAGCCAACCAAACAAAATACCTCGCCTGATCCAAATTGAAGCGGAATTAGTTCGTGAAGCGAGCAATCTTGACGAAGCACTCGCCTTATACAACGAAGCCATCGAGCTCGAACCAACCGACGGTAATCTACTCTACGGTCGTGCTATGGTGCATGATCTAAAAGGAAACATCGAAGGCATGGAAAGTGACTTGAAGACAATTTTGATTCAAGATCCAAACAATGCCATCACGTTAAACGCCCTTGGCTATACATTGGCTGACAAGACAGATCGCTTAGAAGAAGCACAAAGCTATATTGAGCGCGCCTATATCCTGAATCCTAATGACCCAGCCATTATTGATAGTCTGGGCTGGATCTACTTTAAACTTAGAGACTATGAAAAAGCCGAAGTTCTGCTGCTAAAAGCCTATCAAATGTTTAAAGACCAGGAAGTGGCGGCTCACTTAGGTGAAGTGCTTTGGGTTCAAAACAAGAAAGACCAGGCGCTAAAGATTTGGATTGACGGTCTTCGCCACAATCCAAATGGCCCAACACTTCTGGAAACACTAAAACGTTTTAATATTAACGTTAATCACAAAAACCCACAGGAATCCGCTGAAGACGCATCACCTGCTAACCAGCAATAACCCCAAGCAGGAGAATTTAATGCGTATTTTTGGATTAGCGCTACTAATCATTCTTGGCATCTCTGGATGTACCAGCATCCATGAGTTGCCAGAGGATTCTGCGGAAACATCCACCCAAACACCTGCACAATGGCAACAACACCTGAAGCAGGTAAGCGAAGTGAAACACTGGACACTTTCAGGAAAAGTAGGCGTTATCACACCAAACCAAAGCCAAACGGGCTACATCGATTGGCAACAAGACGACTATGATTTCTCCATCAACATTCGTGGCACACTGGGGTTTGGTGGTTTAGATCTTCATGGCAACCAGGATCTGGTCACTATTCATGTAGATGAGAATAATCAACGCACCCTACCAACAGAAATTGCTCTGGAACGGTATCTCGACTGGGAATTCCCAATCAATGCGCTGAAATACTGGGTTAAAGGCATTCCCGATCCTAACTCGCCGGTAACCAGTCAGCATTTTAATCCCAGCGGACAATTAGCCCGACTTAACCAACAAGGCTGGGACATTCGCCTGGTGAATTATGAAAAGCACAAAACCAAGCAAAACACACCCATTGCCTTACCGCACAAAATTATTGCCAGATATAATGGACATAAAGTGAGCCTGGTACTGTCTGACTGGACGCTCAAATAAGTATTTTCATCCCAGTCAAAACCAGAAGTTACCCGCCATAATTGATAACCAGTCAAAATCATGAAACAAACACCTACAACTTTAAGCGTTCCCGCACCCGCCAAACTTAACCTCTTTTTACACATCACCAATCAAAGAAGCGATGGCTATCACGAGCTACAAACAATTTTCCAGTTCATCGATTTGTCCGACACACTAGAGTTCACTCTAACAGATACCGATGAAATCCGGGTTACCCAGCAGAATGCACATTCAACGTCTGAAATCATCGAAGAAAAAGACAACCTCATATATAAAGCAGCAACAGCTTTGCTGCCCTATCGACAAGCCCCCCAAGGGATACGCATTAAGTACGAAAAGCGCATTCCCTCCGGTGCAGGATTGGGAGGCGGCAGCTCAGATGCTGCAACGACGCTATTAGTACTGAATGAATTATGGCAATGCCAACAAAGCCTAGAGCAGTTGCGCGCAATCGGTTTAAAGCTGGGAGCAGACGTCCCCGTTTTTGTTAACGGCACCGCTGCTTTTGCGGAAGGTGTTGGAGAGCACCTGACACCCGTTTCTCCAAACACCCCCTGGTACGTCGTTATTAAACCTAATGCCCATATCAGCACTGCGGAAATTTTTTCCCATCCCGACTTGACTAGAAACACGCCAACCCTCAAAATATCGGCCGCTCTTGAGCATGGTGGTCATAATGACTGCGAAAATGTCGTACGGGCGCTCTATTCTGAGGTTGATCAAGCACTGAAATGGCTAGCTAAATTTAGCCCTTCAAAGCTAACCGGAACAGGAGCGTGTGTGTTCGCAGAGTTTCCTACAGAAAGCGAAGCTCTGGCCGTTGCCCAACAATATGCAGATTCAACTGCTATATTTGTTGCCAAAGGCATGAACGACAATCCTGCCCACAGAGTGTTACAGGAACTAACTTTTTAGAAAGGATTGACCTAGCTAACGCTCTGTTAATAACTTCCTGTGAAAATGTTGGGGTATAGCCAAGCGGTAAGGCAACGGGTTTTGATCCCGTCATGCGGAGGTTCAAATCCTCCTACCTCAGCCAAAAAGCAAGATTAACCCTAGTGTTCAACCAGCTCCCTTCAAAGGTGCCGCGAAGTGTCCAAACTAATGGTCTTTACGGGTAATGCCAACCCGGAACTCGCTAAAAAGGTGGTTGATCAGCTTTGCATTACAATGGGTGATGCAACAGTTGGTCAGTTCAGTGATGGTGAAATTCAGGTAGAACTGAATGAAAACGTACGTGGTAAGGATGTTTTCATCGTTCAATCCACCTGTGTCCCAACAAACGATAATATCATGGAACTGATCATTATGGCTGACGCGCTGCGTCGAGCCTCTGCAGCAAGGATTACTGCTGTTGTTCCTTATTTCGGTTACGCACGTCAGGACCGTCGTCCTCGTTCAGCTCGTGTACCTATCAGTGCGCGCGTTGTTGCAGACATGATGCAAACATCAGGCATCGACCGTGTACTAACCATGGATCTGCACGCAGACCAAATTCAAGGTTTCTTTAGCATCCCGGTAGATAACATTTATGGTTCTCCGGTATTGCTGGATGACATCGAACGTCAAGATTACGAAAAACTAACTGTAGTTTCTCCAGACGTTGGCGGTGTTGTTCGAGCTCGTGCTCTGGCAAAACTGCTGGGCGATGAGCTAGCGATTATCGACAAGCGTCGTCCTCGTGCAAACGAAGCTGAAATCATGCACATCATCGGTGACGTTGAAGGCCGTACCTGTGTATTGATTGATGACATGGTAGATACTGCCGGCACACTTTGCCAAGCAGCTGCCGCGTTGAAAGCAAACGGCGCAGAAAAAGTAGTGGCTTACTGTACTCACCCTGTACTGTCTGGCCCTGCTGTTGAAAGATTGAACTCGTCTCATGTAGATGAGTTAGTAGTAACCGACACCATTCCTTTGAACGAAGCTGCGGCGAACAGCCCACGCATCCGTCAGTTGAGTGTTGCAGGTCTACTGGCTGAATCGGTTCGCCGGATCAGCAACGAAGAATCCATCAGTGCTATGTTCCGCTAAAAATTGCGGTTCCGCTAATTAACACCATTTAATTAGCCCATACACTGAGGAATACACCCCGAATAATCGGGCTTAAACTACTTCCTATCTGACTGGTCGCAAGCAGATAGGAAATTATGAGGTATATACCATGGTTGATTTCGTATTAAACGCAGAAGTTCGCGAAGATCAGGGGAAAGGTGCGAGCCGCCGCCTACGTCGCGAAGCTGGCAAAGTACCTGCTATCGTTTACGGTGGTGCTAAAAACCGTAAGCCACAAGCAATCACTCTTGCTGCAAACGAGTTGGACAAAGCTCTTCAAAGCGAAGCGTTTTTCTCTCACGTTATTACATTGAATGTAGCTGACAAAGCTGAGCAAGTGATCATCAAAGATCTACAGCGTCACCCAGCTAAGCCAGTGATCTATCACGCTGACTTCCTACGCGTAACTAAGAGCACTGTTATCACTAAAACTGTTCCTCTACACTTCATCAACGAAGAGACATGTGTAGGTGTTAAGCAGCAAGGTGGTAAGATCACTCACAACGTTGCAGACGTTCAGATCAAATGTACTCTAAGCAACCTACCTGAGTTCATCGAAGTAGATATGGCTGAAGTTGAAGCAGGCGCAACTCTTCACCTTTCAGACATCGCACTTCCAAAAGGTGTAACTCTAGTTCAGTTGGCTCTTGGTGCTGACCACGATCTAGCAATCGCATCTATCGCTGCTAAGAAAGCAAGCGCTGATGACGAAGCTGCTGCAGAGTAATTCGAAAGAATAACTCTTCTCAGGAAGTAGCTAAGGAACCGGCATGAGTGACATTCGTTTAATCGTAGGTCTGGGAAATCCAGGCGCAGAATACGAACAAACACGTCACAATGCCGGTTTTCTTTTTCTGGATGAAATTGCCCGACAATACCAGGGTAACTTCAAGCTGGAAAAAAAATACGCAGGTGAATACTGCAAAGTAAGAATTAATGGCGAGGAAGTTCATCTTCTCAAGCCAATGACCTACATGAACCGCAGTGGTCAAGCGGTCGGCCCTCTTGCCAACTTCTTCAAAATCTCTCCCGAAGAAATTCTCGTTGTACATGACGAATTAGACATCCCTCCCGGCACAGCCAAGCTCAAAAAAGGCGGCGGTCACGGCGGTCATAATGGACTGAAAGACATTATTCGTTGTCTAGCCAACAGCAAAGAATTTCATCGTCTACGTTTAGGTATCGGACACCCTGGCGACAGTAAATTGGTCGCGAACTATGTTCTGAAAAAAGCACCAGTAACCGAAATGCAGGCCATTGAAGCCACTATCGATGAAGCGGCTCGAATATTACCAACTTTCCTGGCGGGCGACACATCGAAAGCGATGAACCAGTTGCATAGTTTTAAAGCCTAGCGCCTGAAAAGCGAACCCCCGAAAACCTGATTCCCAAACGCACCGAGCCTGAAAATACATCCTCTTGATTTAACTTCGCGTCGGGCTGTCTAGAAAATCATCTATCCCCTATACCTGATCGTAAAAAACCCTATAATACCCCCTTTCAAAATTTCTATTACATCGAACCTTTCGAGCAAACGTCTAACCAGTCCTTGCTCCTATACATACGGGAATCACTCATGGGTTTTAAGTGCGGTATCGTCGGCCTACCTAACGTAGGAAAATCAACTCTGTTTAATGCCTTAACCAAAGCAGAAATTGATGCAGAGAACTTCCCTTTCTGTACCATTGAGCCGAACTCAGGCGTTGTACCTATGCCTGACCCTCGTCTAGACAAGCTTGAAGCAATTGTTAACCCTGAACGCGTTCTACCTACAACTATGGAATTCGTAGACATTGCAGGCCTTGTGAAAGGCGCTTCCAAAGGTGAAGGTCTAGGCAACCAGTTCCTTGCCAACATTCGTGAAACCGATGCGATTGCACACGTGGTTCGCTGCTTCGAAAATGACAATGTAATTCACGTAGAAAACAAAATTGACCCTGCTGATGATGTAGAAGTGATCAACATGGAACTGATTTTGGCGGATCTTGAAAGCGTTGAAAAACAACTTCAACGAGTTCAACGTGTCGCTAAAAGCGGTAATAAAGAAGCGATCAAGCAGAAAGAGCTACTGGAGCGACTGATAGCACACTTCGAAGAAGGCAACCCAGCTCGTACTCTGGAACTTTCGGACGATGAGTGGAAAGAAGTAAAGCAATTCCACTTAATCACCAACAAACCAACCATGTACATCGCCAACGTGGATGAAGAAGGCTTCGAAGATAACCCGCATCTGGACACTGTTCGTGCCATTGCAGAGAAAGAAGGCGCCGTGGTTGTTCCTATCTGTAATAAGTTGGAAGCAGAGATCGCAGAACTGGACGACGAAGAGAAAGAAGAGTTTCTTGAAGATCTGGGTATGGAAGAACCAGGTCTGGATCGTGTTATCCGTGCAGGCTATGAGCTATTAGGCCTTCAGACCTATTTCACAGCAGGCGTAAAAGAAGTACGCGCATGGACAGTAAAAGTCGGCGCAACCGCACCACAAGCTGCTGGAGTGATCCACACAGACTTTGAGAAGGGTTTCATCCGTGCTGAAGTAATCGGTTATGACGACTTCATTGAATATAAGGGTGAATCCGGCGCTAAAGAAGCCGGCAAATGGCGTCTGGAAGGAAAAGATTACGTTGTAAAAGACGGCGATGTCGTTCATTTCCGTTTTAACGTTTAGCCCTGCAAATAGATATTAAAAAAATTGTAAAAAATTAGCGCATATATGTTGACAGAGACTTTCTCGATCCGCATAATGCGCAGCCTGAAGTGGCAACGTAGCTCAGCTGGTTAGAGCACAGCACTCATAATGCTGGGGTCGGCAGTTCAAGTCTGCCCGTTGCTACCACTTATTTTAAAAGCTCGCTTTCATAGCGGGCTTTTTTCGTATTAGCCTCTAAGAAATTTCTTTCTCACCCTACTTTACCCCTACACGACACCTGAACAACAAAACACGACAGCCAATTTCCCTAACATTTTTTAACAATACAAGTCCCGCTAAAAACACTAGACTGGTCAAAATAAGAACAAAGATAAATGATCGAAAATGGCTCAACTCAAAACTATTCTCACTCATCTCAGTGAAAGCATCTTTGATGGCAGTTACGTAGAAAAATCTCAATGCATCTGCTTTTTAATCGCTCTCGCCTTAGGCGCGTTCTCGATTTTGCTGTCTCTCACTTTGTTACTGACAGATCTGAATACGATCAATATGAATCGTGAGGGTTACCAAGAGCTATTAGAAATATCCAGCATATGCTCGCTCTATAACTTGATTCTCGCGATGCTGGGTAACCTCATCAAGAATAAAGACAATCGCGTCTATGCCCATGCCTGTATCTTCAGTTATGTACTGATTAATGTGCTGATTCTGTTTTACATTGGCGTCTATTCAATGGGGACAGGCATAGCCTTGGCAGGAGCGCCCATCATCGGCCTGATCCTGTTTGATCGCCACCTGATCTTCACGGGGTTAGGCAGTGGCGTGATCATTTTCATTGGCTTCAACATTTTCTTACTCACCAACAATCTGGAATACGCCCCCATCGTCCAGCACCAAATTGCGCCCTACCGAGATCCAATCTGGCTGATGACGATGCTGACGTTTGTCAGTGTGCATCTAGGGCTGTTGGTCTACATTGGACACACCTCGATTACACGCTGGAAACAACGTGAAGCGGAAGTCACCTTTTTATCCACAACCGACCCTCTGACCCTGTTATCTAATCGCCGTCACTTGATGGAACACTATCATCAGGAGTACCAACGGGCGATCAGACAACAATCGCCGATCTCGATCTTTCTGGTGGATCTGGATCACTTCAAACAGGTTAACGATACCTATGGACATCTCTGCGGTGATGAAGCATTAAAGATGGCGGCTAAAACCCTGAAAGATACCTTGAGAGAAACCGACCTGGTTGGCCGATATGGAGGAGAGGAATTTCTGGTGATTCTGCCCGATACCAACGGGAGAGCCGCCGTCCAGGTAGCGGATCGCTTCCGTCGAGCCTTACAGGCCAACCCGATTCATTTATCCGATGGCCATCAACTCAACATTACTGCCAGTATCGGCTTGAATACAACCACCCCTAAACACGTGAGCGAGTTAGACCACTTTTTGGCTTCTGCGGATAAAGCGCTCTATGAAGCCAAAAACAACGGACGAAATCAGGTCACGATCGCGATGGAAAGTGAGAACGCTGCTTAGCCATCTCGACAACCTCTACGTCAGGAATCGTCTCATCTGGGTAAGCGTTCCTGACTTTCTCAACCAACTGCTTTGAGAACACCTGATAAAGCAAACGCACGGAAACACTAATTTCGCCTTGATGTTCAGGCAGTTTGAAACGTTCTGTTCGCGTTTCACCGGAAGCAATTCGAGTATCCTTACCGATCTTCACATAACGCCAAAATCTCAACCCAACCGGTTTGCCATCCTCATCGACACCCACTTTGATGAATTTTCGGCTGTCTTTTGGAATATAGCCATCCCTCATCACACCACTCTCAAAAATGGTTTGCCCTTGCTCGTTGGTTGCGATGACCTCTAACCACACCTGACGTCGTGCGCCACCCGGTA
Organism: Litoribrevibacter albus; assembly: GCF_030159995.1. Classification (NCBI taxonomy): domain Bacteria; kingdom Pseudomonadati; phylum Pseudomonadota; class Gammaproteobacteria; order Oceanospirillales; family Oceanospirillaceae; genus Litoribrevibacter; species Litoribrevibacter albus. The sequence goes on from NZ_BSNM01000016.1 coordinate 34,955, forward strand.
GGTGATGCCCTGACCGTTCGTTGGTCACGGCAACCAATAAGTCATCACCATCCATCGACACATCTAAACTGGCGGCAGTTTTTAATATATCGACGCTCATTTTCTGATGCTCTTGGTTACGCATTCCCGTGAAGTAGTAATTACCGCCGGTAAAGTGATGAGAACGAACCTTCGACTTCATTGGCCCGCCATCGGTAGACTGTCCAACCTGACCACTAAAGTTGGTAACATCTGGGGTCATATGGCAATCAATGCAGGTCTTATGCTGATCCGGCTGCTCTGGCGAATTAAATTCAGACGCTAACCACTCACCATAGTTGTCATTAACATTAGCTCCCATGCCGGTGGTGAACTCATTATGGCAAGTCGCACAATAGAGTGAATCCTGATACAGAGACGGGTCAGAATAAGACGCCTTATGAGCTCCCGGCTGAGCATTAATTTGTTTGTCCGCCAACCACTGCATGACCGGGTTCTTCACATTCTCAAAGATATAACTGACCCGATCTTTCAGGTTCACCGTCATATCGGCATTACCCCCCGCATGTTCGGCTTTTACAATACGATGGCAAAACTCACAGCCGGTGCCACGTTCACTCACCGCTTGCCCATGAGCCAATTTATCTTTTAAGGACTGACCTCCAGCTTCATGCATATCACCAAATTCTGAGAAGGCCCGATTCTCACCATTAATTACCATCTGAGGCGCATGACAACCTCGACACAGCACCCGGAACTCTTCCCCTTCCTCTTTCGCCGCAATGTCTTCCTGGAAACGATAGAAAGGGTGGTCCATGTTCATGCCATGATTGGAGTCGGCCCATTGATCGTAAATGGTGCTATGGCAGTCGGCGCACTTGGCCGAATTGATCCAATCCTCTGGATGGGTGTAAGGCGTATCATCCTCCAACCGCAGCCAGGTCGATAAATAGGGTAAGTTCTCCGATGCTCTGACATAGCCGTTAAGCGCCATCATCTGTTTGGCCACATCAATACCAGGCTGATCGGGATCGACACTATCCATACCCCCCTGTGTTTTCTGAATGATGTCGATATAAGCGCCTACCGGATCACCTGCGATCATCTTACGCACATTTACATGCCCGGTGATCGCATTCTGATACTTATCTTTTTGTCCGTCTTTCAGCAGGAAGCGGTTGGTAAAGTTAAAACCGTCGATATGACAGGAATCACAGCTCATCCAGAAATCCCCGGCCATTGCAGGGGAATACTGATCGCTGTTGGCTGAATTAAACAATGCCTTGCCGAGACGCTGTTGAGGTGACAGTGGATCTGTCGCTACCAGTTGAGCAAATTGCTCATCCTGCAGAGAGACCTTCGAAAAAGCACCGCCCTTGCCTAAATCGAATTTAGCCAGATCAAGCGTCATCGCCTGCTGGACAAACAAATCCCGCCCTATTGCTATCAGCCCTTTAGGGTTATTCCCTGGCACATGGCGATAGATCTGTGTTGCTTTTGCGCCCCCTTGAAACTTCTTCCGACGATGACGTTTTTTATTCTTTTTCCCTTGCCGGGACAAATCAAACACCATCAAGTCGTCTGAACCCGCCAGACTCACAACCACTTTCTGATCCTGATCGGTGAACACCGCATCATGAGGATTCGACACAATTCGGGTTTTATTGCCTTTTTCCAGAAGATTAATTTGTTGAAACAGCTGTTTACGCTCATCCACCCGTTCATGTTCTTTGCCCGGAGTTAGATCCAGCACCGAGACCGTAGGAAAGACGGTCGATTGAAACTGAAAGTCATGCCCAAACGACCACAGTACGTGGGGTAACCACGCCTCGCTGCCGTCTGACGATATCGCAATATTATCCAAGCGACGCGGCTTTCCTTGCGGTGTAGTTTTTTCAGCCTGCTCCGGGCTGTCTTGCAGCTGAATCACTTTCTCAAGTGTCGGAATGTCTGAAGACGTCTGATAAATCGACACCTGCCCCGTTAACGCATGAGTAATCAACAAACGACCATCGGCAAGCCAGGCCAATCCACGAGGGGTTTCTGCCGTAGTCACTTCCGATACAAGCTCACCGTTTTTCGACACCACCAGCAACTTGTGCTGCTCAAAACTGGTCACATAGAAGCGCTGCTGTGTCTCATCAAAGACCACACCAAAGGGACGAGATGGCACAACAACTCGATTGAGTTCTTTTAACGAGGAGCCATCCAACAGGATGATTTCGTCTGCTAAATAGTCGGTTGCTAGAATGACTGGAGACCCATTGGTAGAGGAGTTCGACAGGGCAATGCGGCGAATGTCTTTGCCTATGCGAATTTCATTCAGATGCTCACCGGTATCTTTATCAACAACACTGACAGAGCCTGTATCAAAGTTGGCACTGATTAATCGGTTGCGCGTTTCATCCAGAATCAACGAACTGCTCTTGTTGTATGTCATCCCCACAGACGCCAATGGCCAGAGACTTACCCACAACAACAGCAAACAGGTAACGCAACGTCTCATGCATTACCTCCTCTGCGTTTCATTAAGAGATTAACCAGCCTGGATGACTTCAGGTTCAACACACTCCAGCGGAAGGCATGACGAAACACCAAAGGCGTGAGGATAACAGAGGAATAAAAGTGCAGATCCTGAATTAGTACGCTCAAGGCATTACCTGTCACGCCATAAAAGAACAGATACAAACCAGAGGCCACACAAACCAGCAATAACCCTTCGGTCAGCCTTCCTGTTATACGAAGAAAGGATTTCCGGGATCGCATCAATAATTGGCGGTGGGCACTCCAGAACACACCCACCACCCACAAGAACAATGAAATACCAACCATCATGTGAGCGACTAACAACCAGCGCTCAGCTGCCCAACCAACCGACAATTGATCCCAAAGCAAAAAGCCGGTGACAAACATAAAATACATCAGCTTTTCAGCGTTCTTATGTCGATACGCCTGCTTTTGCCAATACCCTTTGAGCGATTGCGCCCATGACAGGTTTTGATGTTCAGAAGAGATTACCGAAGAGGACAGAGGGGCATTCATAACAAACCATCAGACATAAAGTGTCAGCGTAAAACTCGATCGTGTACGTTTTCAGACATCCTATCCAAAATCGTCAAATGGGGTGTTGATATAACGCAAGAGGCCCGGAACTGAAGCGCCCGAGCCTCTCGTGATGCGTATTCTACTCTTAATTAGCACCGGAAATGCGAGCCTTATTTGCCAAGACCGGGGCAATTCCGTACTTACCGCCCGCATGGGTGGTTTTCTTAACACCGTCCTGATCCGAGTCGGCTTTGTCACTCACACCGACCAGCAGGATATGCTCACCACTGTCACCCAGTGCTTCTGACATCTGCATCCCACCGTTCACGACACCATTAAACCAAGACTGATAACGGCTTACCAAGGTTTGAAGATCCAGACCAGTCAGAGTTTCACCTTCCTGATTTTTTAAGTTCAACATCGCAGAGCGTAACGCTCCTGAAATTGCTGCCAAGGTATTTGGTGTGTATTCCGCGACACCCGCCTGATCCACCCAGGTTTGCAGCGTTTTGTCGTACATGGTTTGTTCCGCCGCGAGATAAGCACGACGTGCTGCCTCGAAATAGCGCTCATCCTGAGTTGCCGTGAAGGCCGCCGTTAAACCACGAACCGCAGCAAACTGAGCATCTAACTGTTTAGCCTGTGACGGAATGACTTTCGTGCCTTTGATGACCGCCGAGTCAGACACCACGCCCTGCTTATCCATCAAATGAGTAATCAGGAAATCCGCCTGACGACGTAGCATAGCCAGTGCAGCTTTCCCTTCTTCGGTATGAAGACGACTGTTGCTTGAATCCGCAGAGGCGTAACCCACCGGCATCGCATCCAATGCTCTCTGATAAATAGACAGTGCCACCAGCGAATACGCCGCATCAAACGCGGTCACTTGATTGCCAGCAACCCCTTTTGCCGAGACCTCATCCACAAAGGTTCCCAACTGTTCATTGAAATGCCCTTGCTGAAGATTTTTGAATACCAAAGATGAAACATCCGCCGCGAGAGAAAAGGCATCCTTTCCAACCACATCGTTAGATGGATCGGCATCGGTATTTGCTTGCGGTGCGGCGGCAAAAGGCGCTCCGTCAAACACGGCCAGGAACGCAGGATTTTGGTCTTTATTGGCCTGACGTTGATCGGTCATGGCAAAGAATTCAGCCAACGGCCACAACAACTGCCAATGATCACGTAAGGTAGAACGGCCATCCGCCACCGTTAATTTGCCAATGGCATTGACCCCGTTAACCTTCTTTTCTTCCACGGTTACACGGTGAGGGAACCACACTCTTTGAGTTCCTTTCACAGAGCCTACAGCATTCAAAGCACGGGTACCTAAGGTCTTGCCGTTAAAGGCCAACTGATCTCTCAGGATTAATAGTTTATCGATCGCTTCCTCGGTTAAGACCATGCCATTGAAACCATCAAAGGCAGATACACCCAGGCTGTAAGTGTCGGAATGGTCCATCACCGCACTATCCGCTTCCACCTCTTCGTCAGACTCGGTCACGTGCATTCCACCCAGAAAGTCCTGAGACCACATCACTTCTTTCAACAAGATTCCACCGATGGCCGCTGGCACGAATGCACGATCAAAGGTGTTGGTATCCCAAACCAAGGTAGAGAAGTCCCCACGATAGGCAGGCACACTCTCATTCACAAACAGATAATCTCCGTTTACTTCAACCTCAAGCCCGTGCTGACCGATGGAGGTGGTATTAACCGGCCCCTGAAAATGCGGAGAGCCTGACGCATAAGGAAGAGAAAGCAGATACAGGTTGTCAGGAACTTTCGAGCTGTCCCGTCCGACGGCGTCACTCAACGCCTGAATGCGGTCACTCAGTGATTTAAGCGTACCGCCACGCTGCTGGTTCAACGGGCCATTGGCCAAATGCGGACCCATCTGAGACTGATAATTCAGGGCGTACATTGCCTCTTCCGAATACTCATAGCTGTTGATGCCAGCCGCATAATCAAACACGGTTGGTTGGTTTAGCGCATCGGGATCAAGCACATCCAGATCCAACCCCAACGCTTCCACCAACGGCTCTCCCGACAACTCAAACTCGGTATACGCCAGGAAGTTTGATGCCGGATTCATTGTGCTATCAAGCACCTCAACCTTGGTTTGAGTTTGAGCAGTCACGGGCAGCGACAAAGAAAGAATAGCCACCGACAGAGCAGCAGAAAGACGCGTCCGAGCGACAGGGAACAGAACGGAGTGAATCATGAAAGACCTCGAATCATACAAAAGCGACCACTGCATTCGCAGAGTCATTACTAATAATGATTCTCATTCTATAAAGAAATTTGTAGAGGAAAAGACTTGGGAAAGCGTAACTCATTCTTCATTGATCCAAATCAAGAAGAATGAGTCTCATTTACAGGGGAATACAATTTTCAGCGGTTGGTGTTTCTCACTACGCTCACAGGCAGTGCGGTTATTCAAGCGAAGAAAGATACACAGCGATGTCTTTGATCTCCTGATTAGACAAGCCTTTGGCAATGGCAGTCATCGGAGATTGGTTACGATCACGATGGTCAGTCTTAAACTTTTCCAGCGTTTTGACCAAGTAGGCTGCAGGCTGACTGGCCAAGCGCGGCAGCTGATCCCAGCCTTCGGCTTTTACACCATGACACATCTGACATTTGGCCTGAAAACCGGCTTGACCTTGAGCAGGTGAGGCATTACTTAGCTTCGAGTTCGGCTTCTTAGCCACGAAAGGCTTCGCTTTTTGATGGGAAAAATGGATTGCAAGGTTTACCCGCTCTTCCAGTGATAACTTATCTGCCAACTGACTCATCACATAGTTTTTACGTTTGCCGGTAGCAAACTGTTCAAACTGATTAATTAAATACTTGGCGTTTTGCCCTGCCAGGTTTGGAATAAACTCTCGCTTTGAGTTTCCATCGGTGCCATGACAGTAGCCACACAGACTGGCCTTCTCCTCGCCCAATCGAGCCGACTCCGACTGAGTCTGAGGATTCGACTGAATCGCATCCAACAGTTGATATTGCTCATTCAGATCGGCCTGAACGTTCAGTGCCAATAATAACAAACCGCACAAGATCCATCTCGATGTAGCCCATTTAGACATAGCCCCTCCTTATGAACGCCTTATGTAACGCTTATGGTGTTAACCGCAAGAATGAGTGTTAACCGCCAATAACAGTGTTAACCACAAATAATAGTTTTAACCACAAAAATGAGTGTTAATCACAAGTATTGGTTATTCACTACAAATACTGTGGTTAATCGAAAGGGGGGCACTGTATATGGAGTCACCCAATAAGAAATTGAGACAGATCAATAACCCTTCATTTATCCATACTTCTTATACGTGTTTAACCAATGTCGATCGGAAAGATATTTCACCTCAGCGCTTCGCAACGAAGTTGCATCCGGTATAATGAGCGCCTTCTTCCGTATCTATCGTTAGACAACCGAGGCCAATGTGACTCTTTTTCGCCCCTGTATCGATCTTCATCAAGGTAAAGTAAAACAAATCGTCGGTGGTAGCCTGAATGACCAAGGTGCCGATACCAACTTTGTCAGCCCATACGACTCGACTTACTATGCCGAACTTTACCGGGATCATCAGCTCACAGGCGGACATGTCATTGCGCTTGGCCCCGGCAATCAGGAAGCCGCACTTAATGCACTCAAAGCCTGGCCACAGGGCTTACAGTTTGGCGGTGGCGTCAACAATGAAAATGCGGCGGACTATCTCGAAGCCGGTGCATCTCATGTGATCGTGACCTCTTACTTGTTCGAGGGCGGCGAATTGTCATCCGACCGTTTGGAAGCCATTAAACGGGAAACAGGCAAAGAACACCTGGTGCTGGACTTAAGCTGCCGTAAAACCGAATCCGGCTGGAACATCGCCACCGACCGTTGGCAAACCATCACTCAAACCCAAATCACTCCAGCCACGATCAAAGAACTTTCCGGGCACTGTGCAGAATTCTTAATTCATGCGGCCGATGTGGAAGGTTTGCAAGCAGGCATCGATCAAGACCTGGTAAGCTATCTGGGCGAGATTTGTGATATTCCTGTGACTTACGCCGGTGGCGCTCGTAGTCTGGACGATTTGAAACTGGTACATCAGTTATCCACAGGCAAAGTAGACCTGACCATTGGCAGTGCGTTGGATATTTTCGGGGGCAGCGGCGTGACGCTGGAAGAATGCATCGATTGGAATCAATCGAACTGATGGCATGAATAGACGTTAATCGTTTTCAGTTCGAACGGAAACGATTAACTCGCCCGACGCTTCAGTAACAAAAAACAGAATCGGTCGACAACAAACCTGACAATCTTCAATGTATTCGTCCCCAAGCATGGTCGCGTCCAATACGACCTCAAACCACTCTCCACAATAGGGGCATTGTATGGTGTGATTATCCAAGGGATTCATATACACCTCACACATTGAAACCGCTGATCGACTCGGTACTCTAATCAGTACGCCGAGCCACCAGCGGATATCGCCATTACTTTATTTGGCTAACAAGTCTTTGGCCTGAGTCTGCCAAGTCTCGAAACCTCGAACACCGTTGAACGCCTCAAGGTCTTTTGCTCGCTTTGGATCAACAATATCTTCCAACGAGTTAAAACCAGCTTCCGCCAACTTCTTAACCGTTACCGGACCCACGCCCTTCATTGCTGAAATTTTGGATGCAGAGTTACGTGGCTTGCTGGCAGCCGCTTTTGGTTTGGCTGCTGCAGAGGTTTTCTTAGCCGCAGGTTTTTCAGCCGCTTTTGGAGCTGCAGTCGCTTTAGCAGCAGGGGCTTTCTTGGCCGGAGCTTTCTTGGCAGGGGCCTTCTTCGCGGTAGCTGGCTTGGCTTCGGTCTTAACTTCTTGTTTAGTCTCTGCCTTAGCTGCCGGTTTAACCGCCTTAGGAGCTTCTTTCTTCGGGAACGCAGCCGGGAAACGCGTCGACAACTCATCTTCCAATTGCGCAATGATCTTATCTTTAGCAGCTAACAAGGCTTCCAAGCGCTGATCGAATTCTTGTTGAATCTTCTTGAGTTGCTTTTCGTATTGCTTTTCAAGTTCTTTAATAATTTTCTTGGCTTGTTTGCTCGGATCTTTACGAAGCTTACGCACTTCTTCGGTGAGCTCATCCACCTGCTTTTGCAGTTCCTTCTTGGTAGAGGTCACACGCTCATTGATGTCATTCAACAAATCAGAGCTTTTGCCTTTCGCCTTCTCAAGTTCTTTTTCCAACTTTTTTTTCAAATCTTTTGCCATGGTCATAATTCGTCCAAGTGATTTATGTCTAAGTGAGAGTTACTGTTTGCTTTAGCATAGGCCAGCAAACGCGATTCCTTAACTGACCTTAGTCAATGTTACTGCGCTCGGTTGTTCAGAAAATCTTCAATCAGACCTTCAATAAGCTTTTGTACACTGGTTTCCTGCTCAATAGCAACCATCTTCAAGGCTTTTAGGGTCTTCTTGTCTAATCGCAACGAGGTATTCTTTTTGTTTTTATCTTTTGAGACTTTAGCAGAGGCTTTGAGCTTGTGCTCAACCGACTCTGTTAACTTGGCAGGCTTAACAGATTTGTCCGCAGAATCTGACGATGTCATCTAAGAAGTACTCTACACAGAAGAAACAGGAAAGGTGGTTTCTCTCGAAAGCCCCCTTTCCGGTAGAACTACCTAAGCTGCTTTTTTCAGCGCTTTCTTCAGCTTGGCGACTTTTTTGGTTTGCTTAGCAATCTTTGCTTTGCGTGCTTTGATCTCTTTTTTAATCGCTTTAACTTTCTTAGCCATTGTTCTTTCCTTGTACTAATAAATATGTGAGATAGTCACTAACTTTGTAAGACAGTGACGTAATGACGTCACTTGCCACCCTAGATGTTCCCTAATTGATGTACAACCCTTTTAACAAAAGCTTCATGAAACCTTCATATTAGTAACAAAGTTTGACTGGATTTTTGGATCTCCCAAACCACATATGCAGCTTACCCGTTTGAGGCTTGAGCATGATGATCAAGCCAATGTTCATCAAGTCACAGTTCATCAAGCCAACGTATAAGCGTTGGCAGAAAATCAGGTGCTAACGCTTCCTCTTCCAACCACATCAGCTTTAACCACTCGGCCATACCAAAATCCGTCCCACTGAATTGATCGGCCCGCAGCATGGCATGGGTGGCATTGTTAATTTTCTTGGTGGATACCCACGGATTCGTACGCATCTGCCACTGCGCTAATTCATGTTCCGCATCCACATTCAGATCGCTGTCGCCCCACAGAAGTAACGTCGGACGCTGTATGCCGCGATAGGCTTCAGAGACATTCGATTGGTAGTTCCTCAACACGAAATAAAAACGATCTCGGTCCATTGGGCTGTCCCGAATCCATTTCAGATACTCGTCATAGCTGGGCGAGGTATCGAAGAACGCAATCTCATGATCATAACCGGCAACGCCCTGTTTAATGTCTTCAGGCGTTGCATCTTCGAGCCTCAAACGAGTGGCCGTATAGTATCGACCCTGGTCAATCCATGAGGTAGCAAACCCGATTCCTATGGCGAAACCAATACGAGATGACGAATCCGCTAACAGCTCAGGCATCACCCAACCGGCCTGACTGAACGCCAGAGCTCCCGTCTGGGCAGGCTCAAACCCGAATCGCTGCTGAACCGTAGCAGCGGCTGTGGCAACAAGACCTTGGCGATGCGTCATCGTCATCGTTAGCCAATTCCCAGTTGAACCGCCAACGCCCGGTTTATCCCAACTGAAAATTGCATAGCCCTGTTCACGCAATGGCTGCCATATCAGCTCGTAGAAGCCTTCGGCATCAAACGATGAAGCACCGTCGCCATGAACCAACAAGAGCACGGCTTTTGGTGGCTGATCATTGGTTGGTGCCAAATAATGCCCTTCCAGTTGATTAATTCCGTATTCGAAACGTACCGTTTCCGCATGAATTGAGACGGAAAGACACAACCCTAACCACGCAAGCTGACTCAAGATCCTTGTTACGTTCTTCCACATAGCCTTACGCCCCTTCTCTGTACGCGCTTTTTTCTCAAATAATGAACAGGCATCAAGACATCAGAACGCATAACTCACCCCCACCATACCCATCACGTCTTGTTGATCATAGAAATGAATATTGGAATCTCGATCATGGTACGAAAGCACCGCATCGAAACGTACGCGTTGCCAGTTAAAAGGCGTTATAACAGCTAGACTGATGACGGCTGAGGTCTGGTCATCTTCCCTGACTTTATCAAAAACAGGGTGCGTTTTATCGTAATCAGACGTCTCATACGCTACCCCGGTGGTGAGTTCAATACTCCGGGCGGTATGCACAAGAAACAACTCGGCACCATAACGATCAAAACTAAAGGCGTCTCCGTCTGCATCGGCTCGGGTGTAAATCATCGCAGGCACTAAATACAAGGAAGCGCTGAAAGGCAGAGTCAGAGATAATTCACCTTGATGAAAATCTGCATCACGCCGTAATTGATTGGCTTCCTTGGCAGATAACCCATTTGGCTGATTCATCAAGGATTGCCCTGAGCGTTCGACATCCACGTTCAGCACCGCATAGGTATACCGTAAAGACAGCGGGCCACCATATAAGTAATCCGCCGAGACATACATCCCCTGCGTATCACTGTCACTGGTCTTTCGCTTTGCACCCGTAAGGTATGGATCTTCCCAGACTTCATCAAAACCGGGCAATTTAGGTAGATAAGCCACCGTCAGAAGGGTGCCGTCCTGCTGCTGATGACGCACGCCCAACTCAAACAAAGGATTACCTTCAACCAGCTCATCTTGCGGTGTACCTGCGTACAGCTGGGTTTGTCGATTGGCCAAGGTATAAGAGATCTCTCCCAGCAGGGTGACGGTTTCACCACTGTCGGATTCTGCGTTTTGCGTTAAAGAAGTGAGACGTTCGTTCTCATCAGTGACGGCCGATAAAGAGTCCGTCTCACTCACCAGTACCGCCAACTGTACAAAACCGCCAAAGCCGGGTTCAAAATCCGGCTCAAGAGAACTTGAGAGTTCCGAACTGAAACTCATCGAAGAAAACAAGAACCCCACCAAACCCAATACAGAGGTGTATTTTTGAGTTTGGGTAAAACAGGTTAATCCTGAAGTGCATACCATCGTTAACTCCCTTTGAGCAAAATGCTTTCAAATGAGAGTTAACGGTATCTCAGAGAGGATTAAGATTAGCTTAAGCTAATCAGCCAACAGAATGGCAACTAGTGAATCTCATCCCCTACGCGCAAAATCTTCATGGTATTAGTGCCGCCTTGCGCGTTGATGTAGTTACCTTTGGTTAGGATGACCAGGTCGCCCTGTTCCACAATGCCTTTCTCCAACAAGGTATCGATAGCAAACTGATTTACCTTCTCGTTATCCACATCCGCCGCAACAAATGGAATGCTATGAACCCCACGGTAAAGCACCACCCGTCGCTGAGTACTCAGCTGTGCAGAAAATGAAAAAATAGGAATCTTGGTGCGAATCCGTGACATCAACAACGGGGTTTTCCCTGTTTCCGTCATGCTGACAATGGCTTTCACCCCTTGTAAGTGGTTGGCTGCGTACATCGCCGAGAAGGCAATCCCTTCGTCAATGACTTCAAAGGCTTCATGAATACGGTGCTGAGACACCTGAGTGGTCGGGCTACGCTCCGCGCCTTCACAGATACGATGCATGGCTTCCACCACTTCCACCGGGTACTCGCCCACCGCCGTTTCCGCAGACAACATCACCGCATCGGTACCATCGATCACGGCATTGGCTACGTCCGAGACTTCTGCACGAGTCGGCATCGGGTTGGTAATCATCGATTCCATCATCTGGGTCGCAGTAATCACCACGCGATTTAAGGAACGGGCTCGCTCGATAATGTGCTTCTGAATCGCCACCAGTTCAGCATCACCCACCTCCACGGCAAGATCGCCACGCGCCACCATCACGCCGTTAGACACTCGAATCACTTCGTCCAGCATGTCATGATCGGCCACCAGCTCGGCTCGTTCGATCTTGGCGATTAGTCCGGCATTGGAATCGGCGGCATCCAACAACGCACGGGCTTCCAGCATGTCATTATCATCACGGGGAAAAGATACAGCCACATAGTCAGCGTCAAACTGTGCTGCCACCTTAATATCGGCTTTATCCTTGTCGGTCAGCGCCTTAGCGGAAAGGCCACCGCCCTTCTTGTTAATGCCCTTGTTGTTCGAAAGTACACCACCGATCAGCACTTCACTCTCGATACGAACGCCGTCGTTCGACTTCACCAAAAGCTCAATTCGGCCATCATCCAACAACAGAATATCACCCGGATTGGTATCTCGGATCACCGCTTCATGGTCGATCCCTACCGCCTCTTGAGAACCATCGGCAACGCCCAAGCGGGTATCCAACGCGAAAGCATCGCCCACTTTCAAGGTGATTTTATCGTGCTTGAAACGGGCGATTCGAATTTTCGGGCCCTGTAAATCCGCCAATACCGCTACAAAGCGGCCTAACTTATCGGCGATTTTTCGAACGCGCTGGGCGCGCTGAATGTGATCTTCACTTTCACCGTGTGAAAAATTCAAACGAACCACATCCACGCCTGCGCGAATGATGGCTTCCAATGATTCGTCGGAATCGGTTGCTGGCCCAAGCGTTGCGACTATCTTGGTGCGTCTTAACATGATGACTCTCCCTGCCTGTATGAATTGATAACAGGGTAGCAAGTCTTTGGGGGGAATTCGACGTTGTCTTCGTTCACCGGCCTGGTTAACTAATTTGGTTAACTAATTTGGCTAACTAATTTGGCTAACCTGCTTGGCTAACCAATTTAGTAAACTGTCTTAATTAGCCAGTTGCTGCGCTCGGTATTCTTTCATCGGCCAGAATTTTGCGAGTTCATTCAGCCATGCCTGAATGACTGGCTCATGCAAACGCTGAGCGGCCACCGCAATGCTCAACGTGATTGGCGGAGTACGCCCTTTCCAACTGACACCCCAACCTTCCGCCTCTGCTTTTTCGGCATCGTCTTTTCTTAATAAAGCGATACCTGAACCGGCTTTCACCAACTCACGTATTGCATCTTCGCAATCCACAAACACCGCTTTGGTTGGCTTGGTTTTAGCGTCCTGGAATAGCGTTTCTTTTAACTGATAAAAAGGACAACGCTCAGTGGTATACACCCAAGGGAAGTTAGCCAATTCATCGATGGAAGCGTATGAGATCTTCTCTGCCCAGCAAGCAGGCGCAAGAATCGCAGTTTCAATGTCATCCAAATGAATGGTATGAACATCCAGTGTGGTACATGGCCCAAAGAAAAAACCGGTGTCGAGCTTACCCTGGCGCACATCCACCTGATTATCGAAAGACATGCCGTTAATAAACGACATCTGGAGATCAGGATAATGGGAAGACGCATCGGCCAATAATTCAGGCAGCTTGAGAAAGGCCAGATCGGAATTCAGGCCCACCGAAAGTACACCCCCCACTTGCCCTTTGATCGCTTTGGCTTCGACTTCCATCTGCTGAGACGCGTCGAGAATAGCTTGCGCCTGAACCAACAGTTTTTCTCCTGCCGCCGTCAGAGTCATCCCTTTTGCCGTCCGATTAAACAGCGGAACACCCAGCGATTCTTCCAAGGATTTTAATTTGGCACTGATGGCAGGCTGACTGGTAAATAAGCGATCTGCAGCGCGCGTCAAATGACCTTCTTCCGCCACAGTGACAAAGGCTTTTAGTTGGCTTAATTCCATGATGTTCCCCCATCGTCAATCGTTCAATCTCTCTTTAAAAACAGCTAAACGGCCGTTAACTGAGAGTAGTCTGTATTGAACCCGAATTGCGATGAAAGCTCCATCGCAATTTCAAATGAGGGATATAACAAAAGGTGATCAGCCTTCCGATAACGACTGAATAAAGGCTTCGGATTCTTTAATGGAGTTCTCCATTTCCTTCACCAAACGGGCAACATCTTTCTGAATGGTCTTCAATTCGCCTTTTAAGGAATTGATGGCCTGAGCATTGAGGTTATGTTTAAGGAACAACACCTGATCCTGAAAGGCCGCGAGCACCGGCTTCATTTTCTTTTCTGAACGACGCATGGCTTGAATCAAGCTTTTGTACTTGCGCTTGGTTGTAGCTAACTTCTGAGCACTTTGCTTACGCAGGCTAGCATTACTGTACAGAGACAGCTCGTCTTGCCACTCTTCAAACAAGGCTTCAGACACCTCTTCTACTGAGTCGATCCGCTCTGATACGGCCTCAGCGGCAGCTTTGCTGTCTTCAAATTCATCGTTCAACAAATTGTACTTATCCACAAGTGCCTGATCTTCAATGGTCACTACCGACTGATACTGTTCCAGCGCTGATGCAAACTGAGTCTTTGCTTCAGACTGGGCATCTTTGGCGTCTTCTACACGATCCACCAGGATATCGCGTTTGTGAATGCCCACTTTTTCCATCGCCCCGTAATACATGGAAGAGCAACCGGATAACAACACGAAAGAAAACAGCAGGAATAAAGACTTAATCGAAATCGTACGCATAGAAATACCTTTTGAAGAATGTCAGACAAAACCAGACGATCATAAATAACGAATGGAACGGAGGGGGTGTTTATAAACGAAATCAATCGCGATAGAAACAAACCAGAGCACAAAGAGAAAAAAGAAGCAGACCTGCCAAAGATTACTGAGCATAAGGGGCAAGAATGCTCTGATAGCGTCCGTTCTTTTTGAATGCCGCTAACCGTTCATTGAACTGAGCTAATAACGTTTGTTTAGCGCCTTTCTGAGCACCGAGATAATGAGGCCCGGTATCGATCGGAGTGGGTAAAATCTCCATTTGATCGATAATACCCAGCTCTTTAAAGGTATAGATCCCGGTTAGCTTATTATCGATAAATGCATCCGTGCGCCCCTGCAGCAGTTGATTTATCAGACTGGTACTTTCCCCTTCCACTACAGAAAACAGCCCCTCACTTCGGGCCGTATCAAACGCCTGACCGTAGCTCCAACCGAGTTTGGCACCGATCTTTTTATTTCTAAGGTCATCCATTTGAGCATAAGGGAAAGAACGGTGTTTAACCGTAAACAACACCACTTGTGTGCTGTAAAAATTCTCTGAAAAATCCAGGTATTGGGCTCGTTCCTCAGTCTTAAAGATTCCGGCCACAATCCCTTTTCCTTCTTTAGCCTGCATTAACGCGCGCTTGAACGGCAGACTGTGAACGGTATAGCTGACACCAAGGTCATCAAAAATAGCCGTCACAAGATCAAAATAGACACCACTGGGCGCTTGCCCCGCAGGATGAGACAACGGCGGATCGCCTTCATAGAAGATCAGGGTTTCTTCCGCCATAACATTAGAAGCACAGAGAAAAATGGCTAAGAACGCTATTTCGAAAAGTCTATTCATAGAATCTTTCATAACGAGTGGACTCGTTACATTATAGATGACCTGAGATTGGGAGAGTCTAAACGTGAAGGTAAGCGGTAAATTAAGATGGAAGGCGAGAGACCTCGACCTTCCAGAAAGAAAATAAAGAAGAGAAAATTTAAACCGTCGCTAAATTTCCTTTGCTTTGCAGCCAGTCTTTACGATCACCCGCACGTTTCTTAGCAAGCATCATATCCAGCATTTTGTCGGCTCGATCCTCATCGTCCAGTGTAAGTTGCACTAAACGACGGGTATCCGGGTCCATGGTAGTTTCACGTAACTGAAGCGGGTTCATTTCACCCAACCCTTTGAATCGCTGAACATTGACAGTTCCGCGTTTCTTTTCAGCCTTGATACGATCCAGTACGCCTTCTTTTTCAGCATCGTCCAGTGCGTAGTAAACGTCTTTACCAATGTCGATGCGATACAACGGTGGCATAGCAACATACACGTGACCTTGCTCGACTAACGGACGGAAGTGCTTAACAAACAAGGCACACAACAAGGTCGCAATGTGGAGACCATCCGAGTCCGCATCCGCAAGGATACAAACCTTGCCATAACGGAGCGCATCCAAGCTTTCAGCGCCCGGATCTACACCGACCGCCACCGCAATGTCATGCACTTCTTGTGACGCCAGAATTTCCGCAGAGTCCACTTCCCAGGTATTCAGAATCTTACCGCGCAACGGCATGATCGCCTGGAACTCACGATTTCGGGCTTGCTTAGCCGAACCACCTGCAGAATCCCCTTCCACCAGAAACAATTCACTGCGCATGGTATCCTGACCGGAACAATCCGCCAATTTACCCGGCAGTGCTGGCCCTTGAGTTACTTTCTTACGCGCAACCTTCTTACTCGCCTTTAAACGACGTTGAGCGTTACTGATGCACAGTTCAGCCAACTGCTCAGCCACTTCGGTATGCTGGTTTAGCCATAAGCTAAAGGCATCTTTTACGACACCTGAAACGAATGCAGCACAGTTACGGGAAGATAGCCGCTCTTTGGTCTGACCCGAGAACTGAGGGTCTTCCAACTTAGCTGAAAGCACATAACAACAACGTTCCCAGACATCTTCTGGCGTAAGTTTAATACCACGAGGTAACAAATTGCGGAATTCACAGAATTCACGCATGGCTTCTAATAAACCAGTCCGTAAACCGTTAACGTGCGTCCCACCCTGAGCAGTT
Source organism: Litoribrevibacter albus (assembly GCF_030159995.1). Lineage (NCBI taxonomy): Bacteria > Pseudomonadati > Pseudomonadota > Gammaproteobacteria > Oceanospirillales > Oceanospirillaceae > Litoribrevibacter > Litoribrevibacter albus. The sequence goes on from NZ_BSNM01000016.1 coordinate 51,592, forward strand.
GGAATAAGGTTAACGTAACTTTCCTGAATCAGTTCACCACCTTCCGGCAACCACTGCACTGCCCAATCTACAGCCTCATGCTCACCCGCCATCGAGCCTACGAATGGCTCTTGTGGCAGAACTTCATAAACCTGGGTATGACCAGCAAGATAGTCTTTCAAACCGTCCTGATAAAACCACTCTTCGGTTTCATTCAGCGCTTTTTGGACGAAGATAACTTTCAGTCCAGGGCATAATACCGCTTTGGCTCTGAGCACATGGCGTAAGCGCGCCACAGAAAACTTAGGGCTATCAAAATATTGAGGATCAGGATAAAAGCGAACAGTGGTACCTGTGTTCTTCTTACCCACGGTTCCGGTTACTTCCAGCTCTTCAACCTTATCACCATCAGCAAAGGCAATATGGTATTGCTGACCATCACGCTTGATATGAATGTCGACTCGATTAGATAAGGCGTTTACTACGGAGATCCCCACCCCGTGGAGACCACCAGAAAACTGGTAGTTTTTATTAGAGAACTTACCACCGGCGTGTAAACGGGTAAGGATCAATTCAACCCCGGACACCCCTTCTTCCGGGTGTATATCCACCGGCATGCCACGACCATCGTCCTCAATTTCCAGTGAATTATCTTCGTGAAGGGTCACTTTGACCATCTTGGCGTGGCCCGCCAAGGCTTCATCCACCGAGTTATCAATAACTTCTTGTGCTAAATGGTTGGGCCGTGTTGTTTCGGTGTACATCCCTGGGCGTTTTTTTACAGGGTCTAAACCACTCAGAACTTCAATGGACTCGGCGTTGTAATTGGAACTGGTCATAGAAACTCTTTCTTAACTACCTAATTAATCTTCAAGCGGAACGATGATGAGATTTGACGACAGATGCCCCTGGATCGGCGCAAACTGCACAAAAATAAACCAAATCATGACTAGGATAAAGTGAGGTTTTACCTTATGGAATTTTTCATCGAGATGCCAGTGATTTCTAGCACCGGAGTAAAGATTCTGAATTCAAATCAAACACGAAAAAGCACTTAAAACCCGGAATGAGAACGACCGATTTTTCCTAACACTTTGGATAAGCCATCCAGCGTATAAGGCTTGGTCAGAAAATCATTCATCCCCGCATTTAAACAACGATCACGTTCTTCTGTAGAGGTCGCAGCCGTCAATGCCACAATGGGGATATCTAAAAACTCGGACTTGGATCGCAGCAACTTAGTCGCCTCGATACCATCCATCTCAGGCATGTGATAATCCATCATGATGACGTCAAATTCGCCATTTTTCAGGGCCGGTTCAACTTCGGTGCCATTTTCGACGATGGTAACCTGATGTCCCAGTTTAGTAAGCATGGCACGGATGACCTTCTGATTGGTTTTGTCGTCCTCTGCAACCAGAATTTGTAGTGGTCCTTCCAGGATGATCGAGTTTACATCAGCGGCTATTTGCTGCTCTTGGGATAAATGAGCCAAGCATCCGAGATTGAGGGAAACAATAAAGGTCGAACCCTGCCCCTGAATACTTTTCAGAGTAATACCACCGCCCATCATCTCTGCTAACTGACGGGAGATATCCAAACCAAGCCCGGTACCACCGAATTCACGAGTGGTTGATGTATCGGCCTGAGAAAACGGGCTGAACAAGTTCTTTTGTTGTTCTTCCGTCATTCCAATCCCTGTATCCGTTACCGAAATTTCTAACTGGTAGCGCTTATGAACAGGATCAGAACTGCCCGACAATACCACTGAGATTCGCCCCTGCTTAGGGGTAAACTTAATAGCATTCCCGATTAAATTAATCAGAATCTGCTTGATGCGGATTTCATCCCCCAAAAGCTCACCAGGTACTGACTCAGAAATGCGAATCGTGAGCGTCTGCTGATTATGGTGCAACGGGGCATAGAAGGTTGCCTGCACGTCATCCAGCATGTCTTTTACCGAAAACGTCACTTCATCCAGTTCTAACTTACCAGCTTCGATCTTTTTGAAATCCAGAATGTCATTAACCACACTCAGTAAGGAATGCGCTGATTTATCAATGATTCGCGCGAAATAGTCCTGCTCTTCGGAGAGATGTGTTTGCCTCAGTAAATCCAGCATCCCAATAACACCATTCAATGGCGTTCTGATTTCATGACTCATATGAGCCAGGAATTGGGATTTTGCCTGAGATGCGGCTTTTGCAGCTTCGGATTCCTGCTCAACTTTGTGTAGCTGTTTCTGTAATTCCTGTGCCGCCATAATGTCCCGATAGGACCGCAACGCACCAAGCACCACCAGCGATAACTTATTCGCCGTCAGCTCAGTTTTTGCCACATAATCATTAATGTCGTATTCAATGTAAACACGGTCAGCAGGCGCCAACCCAGGTTGTCCGGTTCGAATGATCACTCGAACATTATGATCTTTCAGTTCATTACGAATAAAGTTGACCAGCTTCAAGCCGGCGTCGTCACTTTCCATAACGACATCCAGCAAAATGGCTGCATATTGATTGGGCTTGGACAGCTCTTTCCGAGCTTCTTCTGCGCTATACACGCTGTGAAGCTCTAAGGCTCGACCTTCAAAAGAAAAAGTGCGCAGTGCAAGGCGCGTGATCTGATGGACATCACTGTCATCATCTACAATAAGAACCTGCCAAGGTTCTTTGCCAATAACCTCCTGATCATCTTCGGAGGTTTCCAAGTGATCCGCAAATACCAACTGATCATCTGAGCCAGAAGCAAACAGCGTAGAACTAGAACTCATAACGTTGCGAGGATTCGACGTTTGATCGGGTGATTGAACATGGGTCATCACTGTTATTGCACTTCCTTAAGACAATGCTTGTGTTGGTGGACTAAAAAATTGCTTCATCAGTATTAGTTTAGACTGAAAATCCTCAAAGCTATGATTTCCACCATATTCAATCACTAACGGTGATTGCCAGAATTTATTGGTTGCCTGACGATAATCCAGTGTTTCATCATCCGTTTGTACCAACACAAGATAATCAGACGGTGATGTTACAGAGCTAATATCCAGCGCTTTGAGCTGTGCAACATGTTCTTCTGAAATATCGTATTCTTCACCCGTATAAATATTTTTATTCGGGCCTAAGTAATCCATTAGTAATTCATAGGGCCTTATCGCAGGATTAACCAACACGGTCTTCAGTCCGTATTTCTCCGCCAGGTAGGTCGCGTAAAATCCTCCCAGAGAACTGCCGATCAAGTATATGTCTTCTTGTCGTGCCAACAGGGTTTCAATGCAATCAACCAGCTTGGCAATGGCCTGATCCGGCTCATAATTAAGATCAGGTACTATGTAGTTATCAGATGAAAAACCCAGTATGTCGAGTGAATTACCTATGATCCTTGCCTTGGTCGAATTGGGGGAGCTGTTAAAACCATGAATATATATCAATGACGACATTCAATAAGCCTCCTACTGCGTTGACCAGCCTAAAGCCATCTGCAAAGTTTCTTACCGTTGTTTATTAATACCCTTTAATAGAATAGTCGATTGTAAACTCGACACCAGTTACACGATGTACTTCCGTTTCAATCGAGCCATCCGGTAGTAACTCAAGGTAACGATAACCCGGCGATAAGGTATCCACAGCAAATTCATCAGAGTATTTGGTAAATTGAATACAGGTAGAGGGCGTAGCAAGCAGGCGTTTACCATCGACAAACTCATCCACTTCTTGGTGAACATGCCCCCAAAGCACACCTTTTACTTGAGGATGGCCATCAATTACGTCCATAAACTCTGAGGCGTTCTTAACGCCAATATTATCGATCCAACGAGCGCCTACATTAATGGGATGATGATGAAAACAAACCAGGATGTGTTTGTCCGTCTCCAAGGCAGAGGTCAACAAATCCAGCTCTTGTTGTTTCAGATAGCCATGCACCTTTTGACTGACGGAAGAATCCAGCATAACAATTCGCCAAGCTGGAAGATCGATAATTTTCTGAAGAGCATTGGTGCCGTCGCTGGCTTCAGTAATGACATCATGTTGATCATGATTGCCTGACAACCAATAGAAAGGCACTCCGAAAGCTTCGAGTCTCTGGCGCATACGTCGATAACTCTCAATAGAGCCATCCTGGGAAATATCCCCCGTCGCCAAAACCAGATCAAAGTCAGGTGTCTTCTCTTGAACCAAGGAAGTTACACAGCCAAGGCTATGCTCGGTCTTCATACCCAGCAAATCACCTTCCGTGCTTTTAAACAAATGCGAGTCCGTAATCTGCACAATGCGGACGCGATCAGCTACCACTAACCCTTTCTCCTTGGCTAACAAACCGTTTCATTGTCACTGCAAAATTCAACATATGGAATAATGGATAATAGATTCAATGACCAACAGTTACGAATTTTATTTATTTTAATTATAGACAGTCTAACTATATCGTTGATGAATGACTAATAAATGATAGATAACGCACAAAATAACAGTGCGTAACAATTATAGGAAGAGGCTCAATGAAGGAAAGTCGACGGGTTCACTACGCCGACAAAATATTGGTGAAGGAACTCAGGTGACAGCCATGATCCATACAATAATTTAACCACTGGCCCAAGAAGCGATTTAACTGACATTTTTCATCACGATGATGCATATCGTCATTTGGATAAGAATAGGTGCCCTTAAAACGGCGTTTATTTTGATAGGCAATGACTTCCGCCATTCGTGCATCATGATACAAGCGCACCAACATGGTCGGTGCCGGCAGCCATTCACCCAAATCCACCAACTGAGTCACTTCAACGGTCGCAGTGTATCTGAAGCGTTCGGTGATTTTTAACTGCAAACCGCCCAATTCTCCATGTTCAGATCGTAACTCGTAACGGTATTCATCCTGCTCATCAAATTGCGGCATCAACTTCATCAGCTTCAGATAGTTTCGCTCGCATTGAGAAGACTGTTCGACCAGATCTGGAATGTAACGTTTCGATGGATTCATGTGTACCCCAAGTTTCAATCTCAAGCTGTTAAAGACAACTCAAGCATTGCAAGATTCCTATTATCTAAGTCTAACAGCTTTTGTTCGAAGACTTATTCAAAAGAAACCACTGTAATGCGATTAAGGCCATGGCGTTATTAACGCGGCCAGATGCAAGCAAAACCGGAATCTCGTTCGTCGGGACAAGATGTACCTTGATGTCCTCAGATTCTTCATCCAAGCCTGCAATGCGACCATCCAGACCGGTTGAATCTATTTGGCCATAGAAGATTTTAACATGTTCTGAACTACCACCCGTCGAGGAATAGTAATCGTGAATATGCTCCAGCGCTCCAACCTCACAATGTGCTTCTTCCATCGCTTCCATTCGGGCCACCTCTTCCGCCGGTTTGTTCTTATCCAGCATGCCGGCGACGATTTCTAATGCCCACGGAGAATCACCTTTATCAGCAACCGCAACACCAAGACGAAATTGTTCGACCATTAGGATGCACTCTCGTTCAGGATCATGAAGCAACACTCCCACCGCATGACCACGTTCGAAGAGCTCACGAGTGATCTCCTGACTCCAGCCACCATCAAACAAACGATGGCGTAATTTATAAACATTGAGCCTGAAAAATCCGCGATATCCTTCTTTCTTTTCCAGGATTTCCACATCCTGGTTGGTCATATTTGAAAATGCCATTGGTCGATCCTTCTCGTATGCGTTTCTCGGTTTAAACAGCGGCCAAACATCAACAGGCCGAAATAAAACAAGGCCAGCAATGCTGGCCTTGGAAAGCGGAAACATGTGAGTCGCTATACCTTATGATACAGCTGACTGCCTTGTTCCTTAAACTCATTCGCTTTCTCTTCCATTCCCTGCTCTACCGCTACATCAACGGCATCAATACGATTAGCAGCTGCGTAGTCTTTTACCTCTTGCGAGATTTTCATAGAACAGAACTTCGGTCCGCACATTGAACAGAAGTGGGCTACCTTCGCAGACTCTTTTGGTAAGGTCTCATCATGGAATGAGCGAGCCGTATCTGGATCAAGCGCTAAATTGAATTGGTCTTCCCAACGGAATTCAAAACGTGCTTTAGATAATGCGTTATCCCGAATTTGAGCGCCAGGGTGACCTTTCGCCAAATCAGCCGCATGAGCCGCCAATTTATAGGTGATGATCCCGGTTTTCACGTCATCTTTGTTTGGTAGGCCCAAATGCTCTTTAGGTGTTACGTAACACAACATCGCACAGCCGTACCAACCGATCATCGCCGCACCAATACCCGAGGTAATGTGGTCATATCCCGGCGCGATATCTGTCGTCAAAGGTCCCAAGGTGTAGAAAGGCGCTTCATCACATTCGCGAAGCTGTTTGTCCATGTTCTCTTTGATCAAATGCATTGGCACATGACCTGGGCCTTCAATCATCACCTGAACGTCGTGCTTCCAGGCAATCTTGGTTAATTCACCCAACGTTTCCAGTTCACCAAACTGTGCTTCATCATTAGCATCAGCCACCGAACCTGGACGTAAACCATCACCCAGTGAGAAAGATACGTCGTAGGCTTTACAGATCTCACAGATCTCTTCGAAATGAGTGTAAAGGAAGTTTTCTTTATGATGCGCTAAACACCATTTTGCCATGATGGAACCACCACGAGACACGATCCCGGTTACACGTTTTGCTGTTAATGGAACATAACGAAGCAATACACCGGCGTGAATCGTAAAGTAATCAACCCCTTGCTCGGCCTGCTCAATCAAAGTATCACGGAATACTTCCCAAGTAAGGTCTTCGGCAATGCCGTTTACTTTTTCCAACGCTTGATAAATTGGAACCGTGCCAATCGGCACATGAGAATTACGAATGATCCATTCACGGGTTTCGTGGATGTTCTTACCTGTGGATAAGTCCATCACGGTATCCGCACCCCAACGTGTACCCCACGTTAGCTTTTCTACTTCTTCTTCAATAGAAGAGCCCAACGCCGAATTACCAATATTGCCGTTGATTTTCACCAGGAAGTTACGACCGATGATCATAGGTTCAACTTCAGGGTGGTTGATATTGGCAGGAATGATCGCGCGGCCACGAGCCACTTCTTCTCGAACAAACTCAGGGGTAATCTCTTCCGGAATATTGGCTCCGAAGGATTCTCCCGGGTGCTGTTGTTTAATCAGATCACTGGCCTTTAGGGCTTGCAACTTACTGTTTTCACGGATGGCGATGTATTCCATCTCCGGCGTGATAATGCCCTGACGCGCGTAATGCAGCTGAGTCACGTTCTTGCCCGCTTTCGCTTTGCGCGGCTGACGAGTTAAATCAAAACGTAATTGATCCAAAGACTCATCCGCCATGCGCTCACGGCAGAACTCCGAACTGAAATTATCCAACAGTTCCGTATCCTGACGCTCTTCAATCCATGCGCCACGAACATCAGCCAAACCTTTACGGATATCGATGTCTGCTTGTGGATCGGTATATGGACCTGAGGTGTCATACACCATTACAGGGTCATTCTTCTCACCACCAAACTCGGTCGGGGTGTCGGCCAAAGAGATTTCTCTCATTGGTACTTGAATATCTTTACGAGAACCTTCTACATAGACTTTACGAGAATTAGGAAAAGGCTGAATCGACGCCTGATCTACTTTGGCGTTCTTACTTAGAAAATCTTCTGGAATTGCACTCATATCGTCCTTCTCCTAATCGTAGCCATGAAGCTCAACAAACTTATTTTCAAAACAGAAATCATCTAACACACAAACTCTAAAGGAACTTCTGAATAAGCCAATGTAGCCTATCTGGGACTTTTTGTAATTTTAAAGGCGCTATTTTGTTACAGCTGAGCCAAGCAAACAACCACAAAATCTTTAACGGCATTTTTAAGAAACCATTGGCACAATCCATTTGAACTTAAATTTCATTTGAACACTCTAATTTCCCATCCATTAGAGTCGCCCCGATTCATACAAAGCTTCTATTTTGTTTAGCGTTATATAGTGCGTCTTCATCGCTGGGTCGTATATACTGTGGCGGGGATCGATTTTTAACCAAGACTTCTAACTAAAAGACTAAGGTCACTATCACATGCTGAAAGGACATTTAAAATATTCTGCGCTTTTGCTGACGTTGGGCGTTGCGCCTGCCTGGTCTGCAAACTTGGTCGACATCTACCAAGACGCCATTGTTAAGGATGCAGAGATTGCGGCATCGAAAGCACGTTTCAACAGCAATAAAGAAGTTGAAGAGCAAGCCTTCTCTAGCTTGCTTCCTCAAGTCGGTCTCGGCGCTAGCTATACAAATTCAGACACCACCAACTCCAACATTCCGGATACGGACAGCGAAATTACCGAGTGGAACGTTCAAGGCCGCCAGGTACTGTTTGATGGTTCTGTTTGGAACAACTGGAAAGCAGCACAGAATTCCACTCACGCCGCCCAATACACTTATTTGGCAGATCAGCAAAGTCTGACCCTGCGTACGGCAACAGCGTACATCGAAGTGCTCAGAGCGCATGAAAATTTAACGCTTCGTATTGCCGAAGAAAAAGCCGTTGGCCGCCAGTTAGAACAGACAAAGCAACACTTTGAAGTGGGCTTAATTCCGATTACTGACGTACACGAAGCACAAGCATCTTTCGATGGTGCACGAGTAAATCGTATTGTGGCCCAGAATGATCTCAACATTGCCTTTGAGGATCTGACCAAGCTCACTGGCGAGGTTTATCCTAACCTGGACGCATTGTCACAAGAGTATCCAATCACCGATCCAATTCCGGCATCAGCGGGTGAATGGGTAACCAAAGCACTGGAAAAAAACCCGTCGTTGGCAGCCAGTCAATACGCGGTCAGTGCAGCACAAGAAAGCTTGGATTCATCTCGCGCAGGTCACTACCCTACAATTGATCTAACCGCTAAGTACGGTCAACAAACCATTGATGGTGAAAACCAATTGGCTGATACCGACCCAGAAAACACGGTTGTTTCATTAAACTTCAGCCTGCCTCTTTATGCAGGCGGCGGAGTCAGTGCTTCGGTTCGTCAAGCAACAGCCAACCTTGAAGAAGCACAATACAATCAGATCTTTGCTAATCGCAACATTACTCAGCAAACTCGTACACTCTACTCTCTGGTGACCTCCAGTGTGCTGCGCATCGATGCTCGCAAACAGTCCGTTATCTCGAGCCAAAGTGCCTTGGAAGCAACTGAGTTAGGCTATGAAGTGGGAACACGTAACATCGTTGATGTTCTGATTGCACAGCGCAACCTTTACGAAGCACAACGAAATCTTGCGGATGCACGTTATGATTACATCGTGGCCTATTTCCAGTTGAAGTTGGTATCGGGTGAACTCGCTCAAACCGATATTGAAGAGCTGAATAACTGGTTAACTGGCGGTAAAGTAACCACGGTTGAAGTGACTAAGAATTTATAACTCAAACGTCATTCGGTATTCACACAGAAACATCAGTGAAACACCTATAGAAAAGGCGCCAAATGGCGCCTTTTCTATTTCTACAATTAAATGCTTAGTAACTATCGTTTCAACTCATTATCAATTAATTCCAACAAATAGCTCAGTGCGCCCTGATTCTTTTTAACTACATCAATACTGGCTTTTGACATACGCTGATACAGGTCTCCATCGGTAAACAACTGCTGAACTTCCGACATCAACTCAATGCTGTTCTTAATTTGTTTCACTGACCCTGACTCAATCATCCTTTTCATGATTTCATCAAAGTTAAAGGTATGAGTTCCCGTTAAAATCGGCTTACCTAAGGCAGCAGGTTCCATAGGGTTATGACCACCATGTTCGACAAGACTCCCCCCCATAAAGACTACGTCAGAAGCTTGGTACATCAACATCATCTCACCCATGGTATCGCCAAGGTAAACATCAGTAGAATCACTACATGCTTCACCCTTGCTTCGACGAGCCACTGACAACCCTCTGCGAACAATCAATTGCTCAACAGATCGAAACCGTTCTGGATGGCGGGGAACGATAACCAGAAGCAACTCTGGTAACACACGTTTTAATTGTTGATAGAGATCGAGAAGCTGACTCTCTTCACCTTCATGCGTACTGGCCGCAATGAAAATATCACGATCATTCCCCAGACACTTACGCAACTGGAATGCTTGCTCCGACAATCCATCCGGGATCTGTACATCAAACTTAATACTGCCCGTCACATACAACTGCTGATCAGAGACGCCCAAAGATCTGAATCGTTCGGCATCAGGTTCATTCTGTGCAGCAATAAGCGTCAAACACTTAAGCATTTCTTCTGAGACAAAGCCCACTTTTTTATAACCGGCGGCTGATCGTTCAGACAAACGAGCATTGGCCAAGACCACAGGAATATGCTGTTGATCGGCAATCTTTAGCGTATTGGGCCATAACTCGGTTTCCATAATAATGGCCATCTTAGGGCGAATCTTTTTATAAAAGCGTTTAACCGCAATCGGAAAGTCATACGGAGCATAGACATGGAATACCGAGTCGCCAAATAGGGCCTTTACACGCTCAGACCCTGTCGGTGTCATGGTCGTTACCACCACCTGGCATTCTGGATATTTCTTAAGTAGCTGCTTCACTAACGGCGCTGCAGCAAGTGTTTCACCCACAGATACGGAGTGAACCCAAATCGCTTCTTTTGACGAATCGTAGCGAAACAGACCAAATCGTTCAGCTACCCTTTCACCATAAGCAGGTGCCTTCCTTGATCGATAAGCCAACCTCAACATCACCAAAGGCAAAAGAACATACCAAAGAACACTGTATAAAAACCAAATGGCTTTCGCTTTAGGTGACACACTGACCTCAACTTACATACCAACGAACAATTCTGGGCGAATTATACAGAATTATTTAAGTGATTAATGATGAATCCACGCCAATTCATTAATTTCTTTTAACTGGCCCCAAAGCAGTGAATTTGATAGCATTCTGCCCAGTTTTAAGTTTATGAGATGATTAAAGAATGAAAGCCGTAATTCCTGTTGCAGGGCTGGGTACTCGCATGTTGCCAGCCACAAAAGCAATTCCAAAAGAGATGCTGCCCGTTGTTGATAAGCCCTTAATTCAATACGTGGTCAATGAAGCGATTGCCGCCGGAATCACTGAAATCGTACTGGTCACTCACTCCAGTAAAAATTCCATTGAAAACCACTTTGACACCAGTTTTGAGCTGGAGACCCAACTTGAACGCCGGGTTAAACGTCAACTGCTTGAAGAAGTACGAGCTATCTGTCCAGAACACGTTACTATCATCTCCGTAAGACAAAACGAAGCCAAAGGCTTAGGGCATGCCGTGATGTGTGCTCAATCCGTCGTTGGTGATGACGATGTTGTTGTCTTACTACCCGATGTTTTAATTGATGATGCCTTATCAAATCCGAAAGAAGATAATTTATCGGCAATGATTAAGCGCTTCAAAGAGACGCGATCCAGCCAAATCATGGTGGAAGAAGTCCCTGAAGAATTAGTTCATAAATACGGTGTCGTTAACATTGGTGGAGAGTCTCTGAAATCAGGCGAAAGCAAAGCCATGAGCAGCATTGTGGAAAAGCCAAAACAAGAAGAGGCGCCTTCAAATCAAGCCGTGGTTGGTCGTTACGTACTGTCTAAATTTATCTGGCCGCTTTTGCGTAAAACACCACTAGGTGCTGGAGACGAAATTCAACTCACCGACGCCATTGCCATGTTAATGGATGTCGAGACTGTTGAAGCCTATCGCATTGTCGGAAAAAGCCACGATTGCGGAAGTAAACTAGGCTATATGAAAGCCAATATCGAATATGGCTTACGCCATCCGGAGCTGGATGGGGAATTTGCAGAGTATCTTAAGAGCCTATAAGGCTCTTTATCTTATCTCATAAAGTATCTTACAAACGATTTACCAGAGTATCTAAGAATGAAAATTGCCGTCGCCGGAATTGGTTATGTAGGCCTTTCTAATGCAGTATTACTAGCCCAGCATAACGAAGTAGTAGCCATAGACTTAGTTCAAGACAAAGTAGATCAATTAAATAACAAGATATCTCCAATCGAAGATACTGAAATCAGCGATTATTTAACTAATCACACTCTAAACTTACAAGCGACCACAAACAAAGAGCAAGCTTACAGCAATGCTGACTTCGTAATTATTGCTACGCCCACCGATTACGATCCTGAAACCAATTATTTCAATACAAAGTCGGTAGAAGCCGTAATTCAAGATGTACAAGCCATTCATCCTGATGCAATTATGGTGATTAAATCAACCATTCCGGTGGGTTATACCAAAGACATTAAGAGTCGTTTAAATCTTGATAACTTAATGTTCTCACCAGAATTCCTCCGTGAAGGCAAAGCTTTGTATGACAACCTTTACCCATCTCGAATCATTGTTGGAGAACAAAGCGAACGAGCAGCAACATTCGCACAACTATTACAGCAAGGCGCCATCAAAGAAGATATTCCTGTGCTCTTTACTGACAGTACAGAAGCCGAAGCGGTTAAGCTCTTTTCTAATACATACCTGGCACTACGTGTAGCCTACTTCAATGAACTCGACACCTACGCCGAAACTCATGGTTTAAATACTAAACAAATAATTGAAGGTGTTGGATTAGATCCACGAATCGGCAGTCACTACAACAACCCATCGTTTGGTTATGGCGGTTATTGCCTTCCAAAAGACACCAAACAGCTCAGAGCAAACTACGAAGATGTGCCAAATGAAATTATTGGTGCGATTGTTGAAGCGAACCGTACTCGTAAAGACTTCATTGCTGACTCTATTATTAAGCGAAAGCCAGAAGTTGTTGGTGTATATCGACTAATTATGAAGTCGGGATCTGATAATTTCCGGGCCTCAGCGATGCAGGGTGTGATGAAACGAATCAAAGGCGAAGGCATTGAAGTCGTTATTTACGAACCTGTGCTTGATGAACATGAGTTTGCACACTCTCGGGTAATTAAAGATCTAGAGGAATTCAAACGTATGTCAGATGTCATCATAACCAATCGCATGGCGGATGAACTAAAAGATGTAGAAGACAAGGTTTACACTAGAGATCTGTTCGGTGCTGATTAATACCACAGTATTCCAAAGAGGATAAATGATGCTTAAAGATAAATCAGAGCCACTGTCACAAGATATATGCATCGTAGGTAATGCAACAAGCCTTTTAGAAAAAAACTATGGAAATATGATAGATCAACACACAAGTGTAGTGCGACTGAATAAAGGCTTCCCCCAAAAAAAAGAATCTCAAGGAAAAAAAACGACTCTTGTGGGCACATCATGCCCAATATCCTGGCTTTCATTTCGTTGGTACTTCGGTAAATGTCCTTTAATGTGGATGTCGCCCTCCCAAGAATATTTTCCTAAATGGGTAACAAAGCAAAAAAATTTCTCCCGCTATCCCAAAGAACGATGGGAGGCTCTCAGCCAACGCCTGGGAGGTAAACGCCCATCAACTGGCGCTATGATGATTGATTATATTTGTAATGTTATCAATCCTGATCACCTTCGAATATATGGTTTTGATTTTAAAAGCTCTGACACATTATTTAAGAAAAAACAAAACCTTGGCCCTCACGATTGGGTAGCAGAACAAAAATTCACACAATCAATTATTATTCAAGGGAAAAAATTAGGTAAAGACTGGGACATTGTCCCCTAAGCTCTACGAAAAGCAAATAACAGTATTGAGATAATTACTATACAATAATAACCATTTCAAACCCTCAAATATTTCCACGACACCTTGCTCTATAAGGGATTTAAATGAAAGTTGCATTTATCAACGACACCAGCCTTTTTAGTAATCACTTTGGTTGTCAGTTAGTCGGTCAGGTATATAGAGAACAATTTAAACGTACAGGCCTGGACTTAGTAATTAGTTTGCCTAAAAACTTCAACATCGAAGACTATAAGTCTCAACTAGACTCGGTAGATTTAGTCGTGGTGAATGGAGAGGGATCAATTCACCACGGAAGAAACCCTCACTTACTAGAAATAGCAAAGAAGTATCCCTCTGTTCTTCTAAACTGCGTATATCAGGAAAACCCTAGAAACGACGCACTAAAAGAATTCCTACATATTTCAGCAAGGGAAAGCTACAGTGCCGAAGAGATACAACTGCAAGGTGTAAATTGTCACGTCGTTCCTGATGTCATTTTCGCATCAAGCTTTGTTCGTTCCTTCCCTAAGCCCAACCCAATCAAAGATCTAGGCATCACTGACAACGTGAGAAAAGAATACCAATATAAGTTCGGCCCATTTAAGAAAAGAGTTAAGGGTGACTTCTCTGCTCATAATCACTCTCCAGCCGAATACATTTATCAACTAACTCAATACAGTCGTATTTGTGCCGGTCGCTTTCATGCCGCAGTAATCTCAGCTTTACTTGAAATACCTTTCGCCACATGGGACAGCAACACGTGGAAAACCGAAGCCATGTTAAAAGACATGGGAGTTCCAGAGTATCACTTCAATTCCCGAGAATCAGCCGTTAAAAATACACCCAAAGAGTTTGATCCTCAGATTAAAGAATTCACGAATGTAGCAAAAATTCAAATTGAAGAGAACTTCAATAAAGTCGCTGAACTCGCTAAAACAATGGCTAAATAAATGATTACCAAAGACAACTTACTCATCTGTATTTTTTCTTACAATCAGGACAAGGAGCTGAGTATGCTTCTATCCTCTATTAGAGAGTTCGCTGCCGGTTACGATTGCATCGTGTATGACGACGGTAGCACAAACCCGAATACAGTCACCACGCTCAAAAATAACTCAGATCTCTTTAAAGAACTCTTTTTACTTTCTAAGGAAAAGAAAACTTCATCTAGAGGCCGATTACACCAAAACATACAAAGCTCATATGAGTATGCTCTAGAAAAAGGATATAAGTACCTCTTCTTTGTTCAGGATGATATGCAGTTCGTGCGCCCTCTTAACGAGTTAGTGTTAAACGAGTATTCACAGTATTTCGACGCAGATGAAAACATCATTCAAGTTGACCCTAGATTTTTACGTAGACTCGGCGCCATAAAGATAAATAATGAATTACATGCGTACAGTTTTGAAGATGATGACGATCGTGGTTCCTATGCAGATGTAGGCATCCTGAATGTCGAGCGACTTAACTCTTTAAATTGGAGCTTCGAACCCTCAGAAAGAAAGAATAAAGTCAAAGCTCATAACATGGGATTAAAAAGAATTTTTCCTTTTACACCCATATTTATGCATTTACCTTACCCCGTGATTTACAGGAAAGGGAAAAAGAAAAATAAATTTCCTTACCCATTTGTGAAAAGAGGCCATGTGTTTTATAAGCCTCTATCCGAAAAGGAAATTCAAGAAATGGATAACAGAGATCTGACGGTCATTCCTTATGCCCGAGATCTACTGACTCCTAAAGGATTAAACTTGGCGTTTTTACATTATAAATACGCCAACGAAGGAAAAATCTTCTCTTAATTAAAAAACGTCGATAATCTGAAAGCCTGGTGAGCTAACATCAGGCAGGCTTTCTAAGACCCAAAGTTTCACAATCAGAAAGAACATCTGACCAGCAACATTCCAGCGGAGAGAAATCACCTACCACCCAGTTCTCAATAGAAGTTCGCTCTGATAGAACAGATTCCAATGAAATACGAACAATGTGAGCCTTTTGAGCATGATATTCTGCCAGCGGAGTGGTCAAGGCATTATACTCTGAACTTTCTGGCCTTAAGCTAATAACAGGAAGTCGAGTATTAACCGCTTCTGAAAGCATTGAAGCACTGTCTTCAGTGACATAAACCCTATTCGCGGTGGCAAGCATAGACATCACAGAAGGCTGTTCTATCGTCTTCGATTTCTGCCATAGGATCACCCGACCATTGAATCCTGCCTCTGGCGTTAATCGTTGTTTAAGATAATCTTCAGCACGCTTACCCGTTCTGGGAGAAGTAGAAATTAACCATTGAACACCCTGTGAGCTACAACAAGATAAAATATAATCTGCAATAGCCTTCCAGTGTCTCTCTTCATAAGAAAAGCCTCTGGCATTTCCTCCAATTAACAAACACCAGCCATCCTCTTGATTTGCTAAATTAACTTGCTCAGCCAGGAATTCCTTATAAGTAAAAGATGTAGGTAACATCTCCAGCTCTAATGAAGTCCCTTTGACCGGTGTTGACGGTGTAGAAACCAACAGATCATAGTTCGAAGACGGAAGTCTTTTGGGCTGACCTACAAAATAGGTCTTGGCCCCGGTGCCTGCAGCCATTATATGCATAGGAAACTCAAAGGGAGGAGTCTTAGCTAAAATTATATCCTTATCCCCACAACGGACTGAATTTTTTAAGACAATCTGAGCTAACCAACCAGATAGAAGGTTCGCTCCCCCGAGTAAATTTCGCAGCCAAATTACCAAAAGATAAATCCAACTAAACGCCGTACTTCTCGAGCGTAATTCACAGCGAATAGGTACAACATCGCCATAATTCAAATTCTTCGCAATAGCCAAAAGCTGGGAATTACTGCCATGATACTTTGACAAAAGAACAACAACTCGAGGTATTTGGACTTTATGCATATACACTCACACCTTCCATTGCCTTTTAAAAACTAAAATCATATATGTATAAAACACAACCTTCAAAATTTTGCCTTGCAAACAACTCAACTTAAAACAGCATGTTAAACAATATAAAAGTTAACCCTACATGTTAAGAATTTTTATACTAGTAGATTAATACTTGAATCATCACACTAAAGACTTTTAAAGCCATGCTATTTTTTAACTTTTTCCCTAAAGTTATCGTATAAATTAAAAGCATCAAAAACTGCCTTTAGCTTTGAATCATTCCCTTGACCTATCGCCTTATTTTTCCTTTTTAAAGCAACTAATTGACTCCCCTCTACTACCAGATACCGCTCTCCCCAAGGCCTTATATCTGTAATTGGTTTACAAAACACTCCTTTTTTTAAAGACATTGCTTTTAGCCATACATCATCAGCCCCTGGAGACATTTTCATAAATGTCTCTTTATCCAAAATTTCCTCAGCAAAGCAACCTGGAAAATAAAGAACACCACCAACACCAGTAGGAAAGACATCCAAGCTTGGTTCATCAACCATATACCCCTTCTTCCATTTTTTATATGGAATTAAGTTCCCGCGAGTATCTAATGTTATTCTTTGGGCGCGCTGACAATGAATTACATTCGGCATCGATTGATATGCGCGGTATAATTGGTCAATCATATCGGACGGATATAGGACGTCATCATCGACAGTAAGAATCAGACTGTTAGAATACTCCTTTAATGTATAAAAAAACTTTTTATAAGGCCCTAAATCCTCATCACAAAACCTTACTGACAAGCCTCTTTCCATTTGTTTAATTAAGCTTCTAGGCAAATCTTTTTCTTTATTTGGGAACTCATCAATAGCTAACCACAGAATAATTTTCGATGCTTTTTGCATCTGTTGAAAAATAGATTCTATAGTTAAATAAACATCATTCACTCGATGCCCAAAACTTGTAAGAGACACAACAATTTCATGTGCATTCGCCTGCACCCCAGAATCTTTACAAGTTAATGCCAGCTGATGAAACATAGAAGTTGCTACTATCGTTTTTTGCCTCAGCAATAACGTTCGCTCACTCTTTAACTTTTTCTTTCTATTATTAAACACAACACCCTCAAAATATAAATGCCAATACACGCGATAACCGATTAGAACATTTAAATCAGCCCCATATAACAGCTAAGCAACTTCCCGATTTTTTAAATAATAGAACAAACGAATGTATTCTGAAACGATGTAATCTTGGCTATACCCTTTTTGATAGCCTTCATACGCCTGATTCACTAATTGGTTCCTTAGCTCTTCAGATGCTAATACCTGGTTAATTGCCCCGGTCAGCTCTTCTACGTCATCAATTTCCGTAAGAATACCAGTCACATCATGCTCAATGACTTCACCCGGACCTTGCGATTTAGTCGCAATAATCGGACATTTGTGAGCCCAGGATTCCATGACAATCGAGCCTAATCCTTCATGGCGAGACGGACATACGAATACATCTGCAGTACGCATCAGAGCCGTTACATCGGTACGCCAACCAAGAAAACGAACACGTTCCGAAACACCAAGAGTACTAGCCAAGCTCTTAAGACTTTGCTCCTCTGGGCCTGCACCTGCTAACCACAAGATTGCATCAGGTACATCCACCAAAGACTTTAATAGCACATCAAACCCTTTATTCACATGCAACCGGCCTGCAGCAAGAATTAATGGTTTATCTGTGGGTGTATCAAAACTGTCTCTTGGAAGCGGGTCTACTTCTGTTTCATCAGCGAAATTAGGTATATGAAACACACGCTCTTTTGGCATGCCTCCATCAATAAGATGCTGACAAATTCCTTTAGAAATACCAATCCAGTAGTCCGAGTGTTTGTAATATTTAAGGTTGTAATAATGTCCCAACCTGTTTACCAATATGTAGTCGCCTTTTGGGGTATTACCACTGGCCCGATTCATCCACGTCAGAACGATATCGGGCTTATAGGCGTTTAATGCCCGTCGATACTTGAATCGACCCAACACATCTAACTTCCCACCAAAACTGAACCCTTCAACCTCAATACCAGCCTTAGCCAAGTCATCCACACGTGATTTATGATCTCTGATGAAGGCTTTTTGCTGATAACCGGCTTGTCCTTCAAGCCCTTTGACTAACCGAACAAAAAAATTTTCAGCACCACCCTTCTCTGCTCCAGATAGGACTTGTGCAACTTTTAAGGTTGTTTGAGCCATAAAACTTCTCAATAATTAATTTACTTTTCCGGACTGGACGCCTTCATGAATCAATAAACCATGCGTTCCAGGAAACTCCCCTTTTTCCCGAGCCACGAGTAGATTCTGAATGCGGACCCGGAGATTTTCCGACTTTCTGCAGGCTTTTTTAATGAAGTAGGATTTAGGAAAAAAGACGTCAGGAATAATACTGGAACTACCCAAACCATCAATAACCACCAGGCGATTAATCGTTCCATCCAGCAGCCTTTGGACAACAATGTTATGAACCAGAAGGTCTCTTGAAGGAATTCCCAACAGATTCCAACCAGCAATAAACTCATCAACTGCCCGCTGGCAATCGGGTGTAAACCCTTCATCCCATACATACTGTTTCAAGGTATGAGAAACCGAGCCTGACTCATCACGAATAAGTTCAGAAACCAACCCCTTCCCCATGTCCGTATTTTCAAAGCCAAAACATCGACTAACATAACGATACATTGGCTCACCGATACGCTTATGCAGAGCATTCATAACACGAAACTCTTCCGCATTGTCATCAAAACTGGATAGCGGTCTCAGGTTTTTAGGAAACCCCTTCTTACGTCTCAGATCCTCTAGCGTGAAATCAGGTCGCCTAACTTTCACGCACCGACCAGAATCATTTGGGTGAATAAAACAAAGACGATTACCACCTCTGGCAAACGGCTGTAAGTCAGAGACTTTTAGTGTCATTTCATCGAACCGTCTAAGTTAATATCTCTCGCCCACACATAATCGTGAGAAAAAGGAATTTCCAACGAAGCTTCCAGGATATACTGCGAGTTCAGCTTTGAGCTCATCTCGTCCTGGAAAAACGCACGTGCATTTGCCGCCCACTGCATACGTTTTTCATCATCCGCATGAAATTCCAATATTTTCTTATTTAAATCGTCTTCATCCTTAAAGTAGACCGCACTTTCCTTTGGTAATAACTCATCAAATCGAGGGGACTCATGGGTAAACTGAAGAATGCCATTCCCGGCCAACTGAGCCATACGAGCACTGGAATACCAATAAAAGCCTTCCTGACGATTAAAATTCAGCCCCATTTTGGTATTCTCTAAGGCTCGGTCATAATCCCGGCCCCAAACAGGATCTTCACCAAAACTTCCGTAAGTTTTAAAGGTCATATGAGGATCAAGCACTTCCTTCATTCGACCAACCATCTCTAAACGCTTGGTAAAGTTGGTACTGTTACTACAGAAGAGAAGGTCAATAGGTAACTCATCACTGCGTTTCACCGAGTTATCAAAGCTTTCGATAGACGGGTCAACCGGATTTGGCATGTGATACACCCGAGCTTTCCTACCTTCAAAAATATTCAGCTCTTTACGCCCCGTCGAAACAAACACGGCATCACAAACATCTGCTCGATACTTAATACGTTCTACATTGCTAGGTACGAATAATGGATCATTATTACAATGAACAATTTTACACGCGGGCATTAACTTTCTGATTTCCAACAAGGTCTCGTTAGAAATCATGTCACAATGGCCTGCAATCACCAGATCCGGCTCAAAGGCCGCTACTGTTTCCAGCAACCGTTTATTTGCAGCTTTCTTCCCAAGATCGCGAATACCTAGCGGCGCCTCAAACGCAGCAACATCCCGATCACTGAATACCTGAGTGAAGTGATCATTTTTAATCAAGCCGAACGTTAACTTTTGCGCCCAACTTACACGGGTTTTCCCATAACGGCGCAACTGCTGATAAGCAATATGTAGAACTCTCATTATTAACTCACTTACTCTAGATATTATTTTTAACTTTGCAGAGCTTTTCGATAAACCTTCAATGTCTCTTGAGATTGGTGCTCTAAATAAAATTCTTCCGGCAAGGATATCTCTGGTGGTGAATCCATTGTCGTTAATTCAAAAATACGATCAGCAAAGGCTTGAATATTATCCGCCTCAACTAAACCCCTGGGAAAAGCAGCATTCAGAGACTCACTTGCACCACCACGATTATACGCAACCACCATACATCCCGTTGCCAAAGCTTCCGGCACCGTTCTCCCAAACGGTTCAGATTTATTCGACATATGACAGGTAACATCTGCCAACTTATAGAAATACTGAATATCTGACCTATGCCCCAAGAAACTAACGTGCTCAGTTAATCCTTTAGATTGACAGATCTGCCGTAGTTCATCCTCATAATGGGCTTTATTAGGATCAGCCTCACCAACAATCACTCCGTGATAGGTAGCATCTTTAGCCGCCAATAACGCCATCATATCCAAAAATGCTTCCTGGCCTTTCCAACGGGTTAATCTGCCCGGCATCAAGATGAGCTTTTTACCCCGCAGTTCGGGTTGAGCATTATACAACTCGTCACACCACCCTTCCGGGATAGAAATATCAGAAAAGGCAGAGCGATCCAGTCCCCGATATATACGGGTAATCTTACTTGGCTCTATCTGATAATTATCAAGAATATAGCTGTACACACAGTCAGAGATCGCAATGACCTGCTCTGCCCTCGCCATAATTGCGCTATAGGCATTGACGGAATACATACCATGGAAGGTAGAAACTAGTTTAGGGCGGGAGTGTTCAGGCAGTTTTCTCCAAGCCAACCACACGATCCATGCTGGGACTCTGGAACGAACATGAATGATGTCAGGCTGAAGCTCTTTTAAAAGCTCGCGCATAGCCCGAACTTGGAGTAAAGAGACGGGCGACTTTTTATGCACCGGCATTTCAATATGGCGAGAACCTTCACGCTCTAAACGCTGAACTTGCCGCCCCCCGTTAGAAATCACAATAGACTCATGTCCCTGAGCAACCAGAGTTTTGGCAAACTCAATAGTACCTCGCTCTACGCCACCAGAGTTGAGTTCGGGGAGAACTTGGACTACTTTGAGAGTTTTATTCACTCAAATACCCTTTAATTAACTAAAAGAACAACTATTCATTGAATATCCAATAAAGCGCCACATCCATACACTTGCATTAAATAATGCAATCAAGAAGCCACTTTGCGGCTCGATCTGCCTCAGAGCCAAAAACACTACCAGCCCTAATTTTTAGCATATTATCTACTGACATTATGCGCTGGTCTCGCCTAAGACTGTCCACTCCCTTTGTGATTCTATTGTTCTTTTTAACTGGTAAATCAAATACACCCACCTCAGCACCTGAAGTTAACGCTTCATAAACCATTGAAACACTATCTGGAGTCACCCAAATACAGTCCGACTTGGACATCTGCTCAGGCAGCCATTCAGGTGAAGTATCATAATGACTGATGTAGGTAATCACATCTTTCATTAACTCGTGAACTTCTAACTCAAACGATACAGGTGTTCGCCTTGAATCTGCAATCAACCAGTCTTTTACATTCCTTGTTTTTGAAATTACTCTCTCAATTTGAGAGCAAACCAAAGAAGAATCCCATTGATAATGCTTTGAATCACCTCCTATCAAAATCAACCCACGCCCTGTTGTACGATAATCAACACCTCGAGGCCGAATTTTATTCAACACTCCACAACTTGAGTAAACATTGACATGAGAAGAAGGGTTATCATGCTCAGGGACAATCAGGGCATCAAACCACGACATAGGAATCAAACTTGGCTTCATCAAAATTACAGAAAAACACTGAAACTTACGTTTAATGGCCAACACCAGCTTATGTGTTGAATTTCCTGCCCCAACGACAACATCAGGTATCCAATCCAATTCTACCTGACAACGTTTTGCAATCACATCAAACCAGGAAGCAGTTGTTTCTCGAGCTGAGATCCAGATACTTTCAATCTGTGTTTGCATTCTTAACGATTGTTCTAACCCAAGCAACTGGTTCTTATGCCCTGGCTTTTCATCCGTAACAAAGCAAATTTTAATAGGTATATCAGACATTAAAATTATTCTTCAAATTGACTGTGGTACAGCTGCGCATAGATGCCATCTTTAGCCAATAACTCGTCATGAGTGCCGACCTCTTCAATCTCACCAGAAGCCATAACCACAATACGGTCAGCACCTACAATAGTAGAGAGGCGATGAGCAATCACGATGGTGGTTCGTCCCTTCATCACTTCACTCATAGCAGACTGAATAAAACGTTCAGAAGCGTTATCGAGTGCAGACGTTGCCTCATCCAAAATTAAGATTGGGGCATCTTTTAAAATCGCACGCGCTATCGCTAAACGCTGGCGCTGCCCTCCAGAAAGCATCAAGCCTCGCTCTCCGATAGTGGTATCTAGGCCATGCTCTAAGTCTTTGGCAAATTCCATGACATAAGCAGACCCTGCGGCCTTTAGGATTTCTTCATCAGTAGCACCACTCAACTCACCATAGGCAATATTGTCTTTCAGGGTTCCTTGGAAAAGGAAAACATTCTGACTAACTAACGCAATCTGTTCACGTAAGAACTTCAAATCCAACTCTTGAATTGAAACACCATCCAACAGAATCTGCCCAGATTGAGGCTCATTAAACCGGGGAAGTAAACTCGCTAAAGTACTCTTACCACTTCCAGAATGCCCAACAATGGCAACCATCTCTCCCGCATGAATATCGAGCGAGAAATCGTTAAGGACCTGCTTTCCTTTTTCATAAGCAAAGTTCACGTTTTGCAGTGACAAACCACCTTGCACGTGCTCAATAGTCTTATCCCCATGATCTTTTTCGATCTGAGTATCCAGCAACTCAAATAAGGTACCTGCAGCTGCAATACCCTTTTGCATTTTGCTGTTAACGTTAGTCAAAGTACGAATCGGCTTAGCTACTAATCCAGCAGCCGTAATATATTGAATAAAAAGAGCTTCATCTATCTCCGTTAAATATTCAGGATTCAAACCAATATAAACAAGAATGGCCATTGGAATGGCAATCAACATCTGAACCGCAGGTGTATTAATTGCTCTCACCAAAGCCAGCTTAATGCCCTGCCTGGCAGAGTAGGTACTTGCACCGTTGAAACGGTCATACTCATATTCTTCTCCACCAAAGATGCGAATTTCCTGAAACCCTTGAACAGACTCTGAAGCGGACTGAGTAATGTCCCCCATTGAGTTTTGAATTCTTTTACTTAACAAACGGAATCGCTTGGACGCATAGCCAACTGCCAACGCAATAAACGGCATCGACGTCATAAAAATTAAAGTCAATTCCCAACTCAAATAAATCATGTATCCAAGTAACGCAATTACCGTCATCCCCTCACGTAACAGGACAGTAATCGCTTCGGTCGCGGCACCCACCACTTGCGTGGTATTGTAGGTAATTTTTGAAAGTAAGTGTCCGGAAGACGTCGAAGTAAAATACGAGGCAGGCAAGGATAAAACCTTTTTAAAGACCTCCAACCTCAGAGCATGCACCAACTTCTGGGCGACAATCGAGATGGTATATTGCCCAAGAAAGCTACCAAACCCTCGGACAAAAAACATCAATAAAACGGCGGCAGGTAATGCGAGATATTTTTCCAGCCCAAATGGAATATCAGGGTTATCCTCAACAACCAAGCCAATAATTTCAGGCCAGCCGGCTTGCGAGGAGGAATAAATTGCATAACCGATAAAACTTAAAACAAACAACCACCACTGAGACTTTACGTATGTAAGTAATCTCAGATATACCTGAACCGGTGTTAAATCACCGTCTAAATCTTTTCTTTTCGACATCACATCAACTTTTCAAATTTAGTAGATATCTCACACCAGCAAATAACTGCGGGTAAAAAGCAAAAAACCACATATTGACGACTAACTAACAAATAGGGTTAATAGCCAATATGTGGTTTTTATAATTATTTCAAAAACTTATTTAACCAGCGCCAACCATTCAGGATAAGCTTCACGCTTGCCCATGACCTGATCAAAATACATTGTTTGAAGCTGTTCTGTGATTGGACCTCTCACACCGGTGCCAATCTTACGTCCATCCAGCTCACGAATAGGTAATACTTCCGCAGCTGTTCCGGTAAAGAATGCTTCATCAGCAACATACACTTCATCACGAGTTATGCGCTTTTCTTTAACTTGATAACCAAGATCTGCCGCAAATTTGAAGATAGTATTGCGGGTAATACCGTCCAGGCAGGACGTTAATTCCGGTGTATAAAGCACGCCGTCACGAACGATAAAGATGTTTTCACCGGAGCCTTCCGCCACATAACCTTCGTTATCCAACAGTAGAGCTTCTTCACAACCGCTGTCCAAAGCTTCACGCAACGCCAGCATAGAATTCATGTAGTTACCGTTTGCTTTGGCTTTACACATTGTGATGTTTACATGGTGACGAGTATAAGATGATGTACGAATGCGAATACCTTTGGTCTTCGCTTCCTCACCCATGTACGCAGGCCATTCCCACGCAGCAACCATCACATGAACCTTCAGGTTATCCGCACGTAAGCCCATACCTTCAGAACCGAAGAACACCATAGGACGCAGGTAAGCTTGTTTCAGATTATTCTTCGCTACTGCATCTTTCTGAGCTTGATTCAGTTCTTCTTTAGAAAACGGAATTTCCATACCCAAAATATGTGCAGAGCGATACAAACGGTCGGTATGTTCCTGCAAACGGAAAATCGCAGCACCACGGTCAGTCTCATAAGCACGAACGCCCTCGAAGCACCCCATACCGTAATGCAACGTGTGGGTAAGGACATGGACTTTGGCTTCACGCCAGTCAACCATTTCACCATCAAGCCAAATCAGACCTTCACGATCAGCCATAGTAGGCAAAGCCATGTTCTTACTCCTTTGTAAATGTCATGTACAGTTTTTTAATTGGCGGAACATTATACGTCATCTTCCATAAAATGCTGCCATATTTTAACCACTTTTTGACGATAATCTTGATAACTTGTCAGCTCATCTTCTTCCAGAACCACTTTTTGGTTATCCAGGATTTTACGATGACCTTCAATTCGGAATGCCTTGTATGCATCAATCAGCAAATTGACCTCGGATTCGTCCATAAGTTTCAACGATTCCATCGTCTCCAGAATCCGAATATTGTCAGACCATGTCAGCATATCCGGGTAATCAGCACCCCACTTGAGTACTGCATATTGAGTCATAAACTCAATATCTACAATACCGCCAGCATCATGCTTGAGATGAAACACACCTTCTTTCATGCCATCTTCAGCCGATGCCATACTGGCACGCATCTTTTTCCGCATATCGACCACTGACGCTTTTAAGGTATCTTTTGGAACATTGGCCAAAACCTCTTTACGAACACGATCGAACTGCTCGGCAAGTGCAGATGCGCCAGCGACCACTCTAGCCCTCACCAACGCCTGATGTTCCCATGTCCAAGCATTTTTGAACTGATAATCCTCAAACGCTTTTAAGCTGGCAACCAACATTCCCGAGTTTCCTTCTGGACGAAGTCGCATATCGACCTCATACAAATCCCCCGAAGGCATCATGGTCGTCATGATATGAACAATCCGCTGAACCATTCGCGTATAAAAGGTTTGATTATCTACCTGCTTGGCGCCATCCGTATACTTATTCACATTGGCATTGTGGATAAATACGATATCCAAATCCGAGCCATAGCTAAGTTCAATTCCCCCCAACTTACCATAGCCCACCACTATCAACTGCGGTTCGGAAACAGATCCCTCTTCGTCAGTTGGATAGCCATATCGCTCCACCATTTGATGCCAGGAGATTTCAACCACAGTCTCTAAAATCACTTCTGCGATATAGGTCAGATAATCGCTAGCCTTCATCAAGGGTAATGCCCCCGTCACTTCGGCTGCTGCGACTCGCAATACATGCGCATTTTTAAAATATCGGAGCGCCTCCATTAATGCTTCAAGATCGTCTTCAGGAATGCGAAGCATGTGCTGGCGCAATTCATCTTGCAGCTCTTGTTTATTCGGCGGGGAATAGAGAGATGAAACATTGATCAACTCATCCAGAATAACCGGTGTTTTCGCTAACTGGTTTGCAATCCAGGGGCTGGCATCACACAGCTTAATTAACTGCACCAAAGCCACCGGGTTTTCCATTAACAGCACCAGATAGGCGGTTCTGCGTATCACCGACTCTACAAGAATCAACACCCGCGACAAGGTTTCTGTAGGACGTTCAGAACAGGCCAGCTGGTGAAGTAAGTTCGGAATAAACTGATTTAAACGTTCCTGACCTTCACGCTGTAAGGTTCTGACTTTCTTACTTTGCTTTAAGTCCCTAATCAGCTTCCATGCAGCGGCAGGATCATCAAA
Source organism: Litoribrevibacter albus (assembly GCF_030159995.1). Lineage (NCBI taxonomy): Bacteria > Pseudomonadati > Pseudomonadota > Gammaproteobacteria > Oceanospirillales > Oceanospirillaceae > Litoribrevibacter > Litoribrevibacter albus. The sequence goes on from NZ_BSNM01000016.1 coordinate 78,585, forward strand.
GCATTGAGCCTCAAAGACAGCAATCGCCTCATCGTCATCCATCTCGTCCAACCAAACTGAACGCCAACCATCACAGAAACTGGATTCCTGCGTCTGACGTTCTTCATCAGCGGGTTGAATCAAGTCTACAAATTCTGCCGCCACATTTTGTCTGTGTTGATCCAATGCATTACTGAATTCACTCCAACCAGCAAACCCCATTACGTGCGCAACTCTCGCTTGGGCAAAAGCGTCCTCGGGAAGTAATTGTGTCTGACGATCCTGAAGTGCTTGAAGCGCATGCTCTGTATCTCGTAAAAAGTGATAGGCCTTGACCAGATTCTGATAGGCATCAGCACTTAATACACCGCTGTTTTCTAATTGCGCTAAAACAGCCATTAGAGAACGATTCTGTAATCGAACATCCATACCACCATGAATCAGCTGAAACACTTGCGCGATAAACTCCACTTCACGAATACCGCCTCGTCCCAGCTTGATATTGTGTTCCATCCCCTTGCGACGAACCTCACGATTGATCATGTCTTTCAATCCGCGAAGCGCCTCAATCACACTAAAATCAATGTATTTGCGATAGACAAAAGGGCGTAGCATAGTCACTAACTCTTGGGCACGTTCAGCCCCACCAGCCATGACTCGCGCTTTGATCATGGCATAACGTTCCCATTCCCGCCCCTGGCTTTGATAATAACTTTCCAACTGATTGAAGCTCATCACCAAAGGCCCACTGTCGCCATAGGGTCTTAGACGCATATCTACGCGGAATACAAACCCTTCAGCAGTGATAGAATCCAATGTCTGAATGAGCTTCTGACCAACCTTTGTGAAGAATTCCTGATTAGATATTTCACGCTTCCCGTTTTTAGTCCATCCAGATTCAGGAAATGCAAAAATCAGATCAATATCAGAGGATAAATTAAGTTCATCCGCCCCTAATTTCCCCATGCCCAACACCAACATCCGCTGGGGAATCAAATTCCCCTCATAATCCTTGCTGAAAGGCTCGCCCCAAATCGGCATAAGTGCTTCCGTATGCCAATTCATCGTATGTTCAACACAGGCATCTGCGAATCGGCTTAAATCCCTCGTGGTTTCAAATAACTCAGCCAACCCATTAATATCGCGCCAAATCACTCGTATCATCATTTCATGACGAGCCAATCTCAGCTGTTTTGACAAGTTCACTTCAGAATCGACGGAACGAACTAACGCGCCTATTTGTTTAGAATAATAATCCTCGGGAAGCGATTTTCTGAGTGTTTGCTTTTCGATTAACGCCTGAAGAACAGAAGGGTATCGAAGCAGACAATCCACCACATAATCGCTACCGACTACACAGCTCACAAATTCTTTGGCTATCCCATCACCCCCTTGCAGTAACTGACATACCGCATCAATCGAGGATGACTCTTTTATTTGCTGCCACTGCTGCCGCACATGGTTCTGCAACTCCACTGAACTTAATGCTTCAACTTCGTCATTCACTCGACGATCTAATTCATGCAAACCAGACATACATACTCCATGCTCAACACCGCGAGACTTTCAAAAACTTCACCTTAAATAGGCATCCTGACACTTTCAATACTTTTAACAAGGGAATAACAACAAACACGAACTACTTACAAGGACCCAGCCATTAAAACCTCAACCACCTCGTCAGACCACTCCAACCACGCCCTTTCTGAAGACAAACCTCGCTTTAAAGTCAGGTAAGGTAATCGATAACTGTTCTTTTGAGTCGAATCCAATGACAAGTATAGAGATTCTATTGCCTCTAACTTCTGAAGATTCTTTTGATGCAACAACTGATGGCGTTTCACTTCCCGAAGCAACACCGCATCATCGACATGCTTTCCGCCATATAGCATCACTAATAACGCATCATTGGTTTTACTCGGCTTGATCTCGGAAGACAACCAAGCCCTCAAGCCAGCAAGCCCCTTAGATGTGATCTGGTATTTCTTTTTATCTGGCTTTCCCGCTTGCAGTTCTTCCTCAAACGTTACCCACCCTTGATCTGCTAAGTCTTTGAGTTGCTTATAAATCTGCTGATGACTGGCCTTCCAAAAAAAACCAATCGCCTCTTTATACTTCTGAGACAACTCATAACCTGTGGCTGGCCGGTCTGCCAACAACACCAACAACGAATGTTTTAACGACATTTAACGCTCTCAACTCAAATCCAATACTCAATATGCAATAAGTTGCATAATATATAATTTATCTCTACATTAGAACTGAATAAAAATAACACAACTAGAGAATACCCCATGGTTAGAACAGGCAAGCGATATCGTACAGGCAGAGCAGACAATCATTATGATGCCATCGTAATTGGTTCAGGAATTGGCGGACTCTGTAATGCAGCACTCCTATCCAAACTTGGAAAAAAGGTATGTGTACTGGAACAACATTATACAGCGGGTGGTTATACCCACAGCTATGAACGCAACGGCTATGAATGGGATGTGGGCGTTCATTACATCGGTGAAGTACACAAACCTTGGTCAATGATTAGAAAAGTATTTGATGCCATTTCTGATAAAAAACTGGAATGGGCGCCAATGGACGATCTCTATGACAAGATCATCATTGAGGATGAGGTCTATGACTTTTATGCCGGTCGCGGCCCGTTCAAAGAAGAAATCAAAAAGCACTTCCCGAACGAAGCAAAAGCGATCGACAAATACGTCGATCTGCTAAGCGAAGTCAGCAGCAAAGTCCCTAAATTTTTTGCAGGGCAAGCCATGCCACGAAACTTTGGCAAGCTTTATAACAAAGTCAGAAACTTAATACTGCCCAAATACTTTTTCCAAACTACCCGGGAAGTACTGGAAGAGTTAACTCAAGATCAAAAGCTTATTGGAGTTCTAACCGGTCAATGGGGCGATTACGGCCTCCCTCCAGGAGAAGCCAGCTTTATGATGCATGCAATGGTCGCCAAACATTACATTGCAGGAGGAAACTATCCGGTGGGCGGGTCATGGCAAATTGCCAACACCATTATTCCTGTCATACAAAAAGGCGGGGGTGAAGTATTTACTTACGCAGGCGTCGATCAGGTTATTGTAGAGAACAACAAAGCAACCGGTGTACGACTCCAAAACGGTGACATCATTCATGCCGACCAGGTCGTTAGCAACATCGGAGTTCTCCCGACACTTCAACGTCTTTTGCCAGAAACCGCCAGTAAGAAGTACAACCTTAAAAAAGTAGAAAGCGGCGTCAAACTGTCTTCTGCACACTTATGTATTTACGCAGGATTCAAAGGTACCGCTGAAGAACTGGGTATCAATAAAACTAACCTTTGGATCTACCCCGGTTACGACCACGATCGAAACGTTAAAGTCTATAAAGAAAAACCGGAAGGTAATCTTCCTCTGATTTACATTTCCTTCCCGTCAGCAAAAGATCCAACATGGAATGAGCGTTACCCGGGGCGGTCAACCGTAGAAATCGTCACCGTCGGTGAGTGGGATAACTTCTCACAGTGGTCTGAGTCTACATGGAATAAACGTGGCGAAGAATATAATGCGATGAAAGAGCAAATTGCTCAGCAAATGCTGAATGTGCTTTACAAAGAAATGCCTCAGCTACAAGAAGCGCTCGATTATTACGAACTCTCCACCCCGATATCCACCCAATGGTTCCAATGGAATCTAGAAGGTGAAATTTACGGTATCGATCACACGTTGGAACGCTTTAAGCAAGATTGGCTTCATCCGGAAACCCCTATTAAGAATTTCTATCTCACTGGTGCGGATATTGTCACGGCTGGGGTAGGAGGCGCACTCATGGGAGGCGTCATGACAACCTCCTGCATGCTGGGCCTAAAGGAAGGCTACAAGGTGATTAAACTAATAAAAAACGCTTAGTTTTATCTACTCATGGCTAGCAACTCGGCTAGCCATCTCTCATTTTCCAATTAAATTACAAAGACTTGACAAAGCTCTGGTTATTTTTCAACCATCTGTCATGTAATCACAACGAAAAGCCCTCTATAATCTGAAATAATATCTGTTACAAATAATAACTCTAAATTACATTTCGGGATCATGCCATGAAAGCGCTCAAACCAATCAAAGAATTGTCGTTCGCCTCTCTCGCGATTTTGGCGGTTTCAGGTTCAGTTTATGCGGTAGAACCGTTAACTGATGAAGAAATGGGTAAGGCTATCGTGATTGACCCATTTGGAGCAACAGCAGCTGGAGGTCAAATTGATACCACCTTGGCAGGAAGAGAAGACAGCGCTACAAGTGCTGACGAGACAAATCAAGCGTTAGCAACCGACCCCAATTTGAACCCTAGTGAGAATTACTCTCCTATTCCAGAGTTAGGCCTGAGCGACTCCCAAACAGAGCATAGAACTACCATTTTTGGAGACGGAATTAAAATACAAACTCAAGGCAATGTACAAACTATCCATATTGATGCATTAGTTGATAACACTGGAGCCAACAGAGGTTCCCAGACCTACGAAGGACTAAGAATTAACAACACGACTATCATTCGTGAGTATAGATAATTGCTGTTCTAACGTTCTTAATAGAAAGCCCTCGATAAGCGAAAGACTCCATTTCTCAATAAATAATTCTCAAGATACCAATATCAACAAGATTCAAAATTAACATAAAAAAGGCTCCCGAAGGAGCCTTTTTAATCTTACAGAAGATCTTACTTCTGAGTGAACTCTGGGTATGCATCCATACCACATTCTGCCAAGTCCACACCTTCGTATTCTTCTTCTTCGCTTACGCGGATTCCGATTACAGCTTTCAGGATACCCCACACAATCAAGCTAGTTACGAATACCCAGCCGAAGATCGTTGCTGCACCGATTAGCTGACCAGAGAAGCTCACGTCAGAGTTAGTTACAGGTACTAGTAGAAGACCTAGAAGACCAACCACACCGTGTACAGAGATCGCACCTACAGGATCATCAATTTTTAGCTTATCAAGAGTAACGATTGAAAGAACAACCAGAACACCACCTAGCGCACCAAAGATAGTTGCTTCAAGTGCAGTTGGAGTTGATGGCTCAGCGGTAATTGCTACCAGACCAGCTAGCGCACCGTTCAATGCCATAGTTAGGTCAGCTTTCTTGAACATGATACGAGCAAGAACAAGTGCACCTACTACACCACCAGCCGCTGCTGCGTTAGTGTTTAGGAAAACCATTGCTACAGAGTTAGCGTTTGCGATGTCGCCCAGTTTAAGCACTGAGCCACCGTTGAAACCAAACCAACCCATCCAAAGAATGAATGTACCCAAAGTCGCTAGTGGAAGGTTCGCACCTGGAATTGCGTTTACTTCACCGTTAGGACCGTATTTACCTTTACGAGCACCTAGTAGCAATACACCCGCCAGTGCAGCCGATGCACCTGCCATGTGAACAATACCAGAACCTGCAAAGTCAGAGAAACCAAGGTCGCCTAGTGTGTATAGACCGAATACACTGCCACCACCCCAAGTCCAGTTACCTTCCATTGGGTAGATGAATGCAGTCATCACAACAGCGAATGCAAGGAATGCCCATAGCTTCATACGCTCAGCAACGGCACCAGATACGATCGACATTGCTGTTGCAACGAAGACTACCTGGAAGAAGAAGTCAGATGCACCAGAGTAGATTGAACCACCCTCAAAGCCATCTTCACGACCAGCAAATTCACCAAGAACTGCTGCTGTGTCTACGTTAGCGATTCCTGATAGGAAGATTTCGCCACCGTACATAATTGAGTAACCACATACCAAGTACATGATGCAAGAAATCGCAAAAAGAGCGACGTTTTTCGTTAGGATCTCAGTCGTGTTTTTCGCACGTACAAGACCCGCTTCAAGCATGGCGAAACCAGCCGCCATCCACATTACCAGTGCACCACACACTAGGAAATAAAATGTATCAATTGCGTACTGCAACTGATAAACGTTATTTGCTACCTGTTCCATCTTCAGCCCTCCGAATGAGCCTGTTCTAACTTATAAATTTGTAACTAATCTGTTTTCAGGTGTGTTGGAGTAATACGGCTTACACCGCGTCAGCACCTGTTTCACCTGTACGAATACGAATCGCTTGCTCAAGGCTGGTTACGAAAATTTTACCGTCACCGATTTTGCCTGTGTTAGCTGCTTTGCTGATCGCATCGATTACTTGATCTGTCAGATCTTCTGAGATTGCTGCTTCAATTTTTACCTTTGGTAGAAAATCAACAACGTACTCAGCACCGCGATAAAGTTCGGTATGACCTTTTTGACGACCAAAACCTTTAACTTCAGTTACGGTGATCCCTTGAACGCCGATCTCGGAAAGTGCTTCACGCACATCATCCAATTTGAACGGCTTAATAATTGCGGTTACCAATTTCATGGTGTTCTCCCTAAGAGTTATTAGCCTAAAAATGTAAATCTAAAAGTGTTGAATCTGTCTTCGTTAACTCCATCGAAGACTAAATTCGGTATACCGCTCTTGAGCATGGACCGTGCCCATTTTCAAAAAGCTTTATTTTTCATCTAGTTACAAAAGAAAAAATAGAACAGACCTAAATCATTCGGATTAACTCAGGCCATTGGCTAAAAATTATGCACAAATATGAAGCACAAAATTTCAAGTCGACACCACTATAGCGCATTTAGATAATTTTCCGCTATACAGGGGCCCATAGATGGTTCATTTAGAGAAACTGGGTTAGGATGTTTCCAGCCAATTTATGAGTGGAGAAAAAGATGATTCCAAACGAGCTACTGAATACCCTGGCCTCACAGCTAACCCAGGTACTGCCTGGTGCCTCAGGCGCTGCAAGACTGGCTCAGGAAGAAATTCAAAATAACGTAAAAGTCTTGCTGTCTTCGGCACTTAGCAAGCTGGATTTGGTAACCCGTGAAGAATTTGATGCTCAAACCGAAGTTCTTCATAAAACACGAGAAATGATTGAGCAGCTGGAAAAGAAAGTAGCCGAAATGGAGCAAAAGGAGGCATAAACGCCCCTTTAACGAAGCGTCAAAATAGTGCAGTGCCCATTATCGTTCATAGCGACGCACTATTTTGGCGATCTCCTGGGTTTTATAGAGTTGGGTTAATTCACTCTGAAGCCGGTTTACCATCTCATCTGACATCCCCCGATGGCACGCCATCGCACTGAGACTGGTAAAGAACACGTACTCTTCATCAAACGCTTTTGTTTGCTGACCAATAGTATAAGGCGCGCTGAATACATCGGTCGCCCACACAGGTACACGCCCAATCGAGACCATCGTTGCGGCTACCTCATCTTTCAGCGCTTCTATCGTATTAATGCCAAACCCCGATAAATACTCTCTGAGGCCACTGCCCAGATAAGTTACCACAGTATATTTTTTAACATCCTCCAAGGTTTCCAACGCAATATCTGCGTCTGCCAACGTATAGAATGCATATTTATTAATCATAATCGGACCTACCCATTTAAAGTCGGCCTCACGCTCCTGATTTCTCTGTAAAGGGAAAATACAGGTATTTGATTTACTCTTGGCGTAATTGTACGCACGTTTTGAGGGCATAATTTTCCAGCTTTTCTTAACTTTTGCTCTCTCAAACATCAGGTTTGCAATTTCAACCGTCAAGCCCTTCACTTCGCCTGAAGCATTATCCACCCAGCTATAAGGTTTATATTCGTGCGTTACCAGTGTAATAACCTCACCACTCCACACTGGCAGCATCCAAAGATACAACAAAAAAACGGACGCAACTCTACTCAACATCATTACTCGCCCCTTGCGCCAAGCCAACTGGATAACGATTGTTCGTAACTGAAGGTCAATCCCTGCGGTTTCTCATTCGGCAATTTCGGTTTAGGCGCACCTTCCTGTTCTAGCCAGTAGTCCCTATAACGACGAACATTCAGTTTTGGAGAGCACTCCGATCGAGGGAAGTTCATTTCTTGCATGTCTTGTTCCATTCCCAGCGCCATCTTGGTCATGGCTTCTTGAGGAGAAACCTTACCTTCAACGGCATCGGCCACGTTATTCCACCAGTGTTGAGACAAGGTAGGATAGTCTGGCACGTTGATGCCTGTCGGTGTCCACAGGATTCGAGCAGGGCTACGGTAGAACTCAACCAGTCCTCCCAACTTCGGAGCAATCTTGGTCATCGCTTCAGAATTAATATCCGAAAGACGAATAGGGGTTAGTCCAACCAGGGTCTTTTTCAAAGACACCGATTTCGACACAAGAAACTGAGCGTATAACCAAGCTGCATTTCTCTGAGTCTCCGGTGTGCTTTTCAGAAATGTCCAGGAGCCCGCATCCTGATAGCCCAGTTTCATTCCTGACTGCCAATAAGCACCTTTAGGCGACGGCGCCATCCGCCACTTGGTCGTACCATCTTCATTAAGAAGACCCAGTGAGGGATCAGATAAAGCAGCCGTGAACGCCGTATACCAGAAAATTTGCTGAGCAATATTGCCTTGCCCCGGAACACTTCCCGCTTCGGTAAAATTCATTGTTTTCGCTTGTGGCGGAGCAAATCGTTCTAACCAATCGATGTATCGATCCAATGCATAGACAGCAGCCGGGCCATCCAAGGCACCACCGCGCTCAACCGACACAGCTACTGGCCGACAACCCCTCATTCGAACGCCCCATTCATCCACAGGCAATCCATTTGGAATACCTGGATCTCCCGCCCCCGCCATAGACAACCAGGCATCAGAGAATCGCCAACCAAGGGACGGATCTCGCCGTCCATAATCCATGTGGCCATAGACTCGCTGACCATCCAGATTCTTCACATGAACAGAGAAAAACTCGGCAATGTCTTCATACGCAGACCAGTTTTGTGGAACATTCAACTCATAACCATAAATCTCTTTGAAACGGCTTTTTAAATCCGGACGCGAAAACCAGTCATGACGATACCAATACAAATTAGCAAACTGCTGATCCGGCAACTGATAGATCACACCATCAGGACCGGTGGTGAAGCTGAGCCCAATAAAGTCTTCAACGTCCAATGTAGGTAAGGTCACCGAGGTGTCCTGAAGCAAATCAGAAATGGGGTACACCGCTTCTTGCCGATAATGCGTACCGATTAAATCGCTGTCATTGATATAGGCATCGTATAAGTTCATGCCATTTCGAATTTGAGTAGAAATTTTCTTGATGACATCATCTTCACCAGTCAACTCATGAACAACTTGAATACCGGTAATGTCTTTAAAGATTTTTGTTAACTTATTGGCCTCATACCAATGAGTATCAATTCGTTCTGACACCACCCGAATTGTCATGCCTTTATAAGGCAATGCAGCATTAGCAAGCCAGGTAAATTCATCACGCTGGGCATCCCGGCTTAAGGTCGATTGCGTAAACTCATTATGAAGCCAATACTCAATGGCCTTTCGTTGTTGGTCTGATATTTCTCCCTCTGCGTTCACCGGTTCAGCCCCCTGAGATAATCCGCTCCACAGAGAGAAGGTTAAGCACATCAGGCAAAGGTACAAACGAGATAACAGCTGAAAACCATTAGCTAGAAAATAATCAGATAAAGAACGATCAACCAGAGATAGCGTCTTCAAAAATGCTTACTCCTAATGAGAACAAGACCCATGACCCGTATATATACCCTTAAATTCAGGTCACCTTCTCATCAGTTTAGGAAAGAACTGCCTGCTCAGCTAATAAGAATTCCTCATCAAATTAAACTTTGTTTCTTACCTCATCACACCAAGGTGTGATTTCCTGTCGAGCTCACTGCCAGGTTCAAATCAATAGCCCATAGAGTAATCACTGAGAACAAAAAGAAGCATCAATCATAAGGAAACAACATGTCACTGGCCGTCATTCATACGAGAGCCGCACTGGGCTTAAATGCACCGTTGGTAACGGTAGAAACCCACATTTCAGGAGGACTACCGTCATTATCCATTGTTGGTCTACCTGAAACGGCAGTGAAAGAAAGTAAAGACAGAGTTCGAAGCGCCATCATCAACAGTGAGTTTGAATTTCCTCTGGGAAGAATCACCATCCATCTCGGGCCTGCTGACCTCCCAAAAGAAGGCGGGCGATATGACTTGGCCATTGCCATCAGCATTCTGGCCGCATCCAATCAAATCAAAGCAGACAAGCTTTCAAACTATGAGATCATCGGTGAACTGTCGCTGTCAGGAGAAGTTCGTCCCGTCAAAGCGGTACTACCTTCCGCGATCGCTTCACATCAGGCTCAAAAGATTGCGATCGTTCCAGTATTTAATGCGGAAGAAGCCTCACTCCCCGGAAACAACCCTGTAATCGCCGTAAAACAGCTGTCGGAACTGTGTGCCCATTTAAATGAATTAACCACCTTGCCGTTTTTTCACCCCCAAACAAACAGCGATACTCCCTCAGCCCCCCCATCTCAGCTCTGTCTATCGGACATCAAAGGACAACCTCAAGCCAAACGAGCCTTAGAAATCGCTGCAGCCGGGGGTCATAATCTGTTAATGAGCGGCCCTCCCGGCACAGGCAAGACCATGTTAGCAAGCCGCTTAACCAGTATCCTTCCGGAAGTCTCTCATCATGAGTCGTTAGAGATTGCGAAGGTTCAATCAATCAGCAATCCATTGAACATGAACCAGTGGCGTCAGCGCCCGTTTAGATCACCACACCATTCATCTTCCGCAGCGGCACTGGTAGGCGGTGGCTCAACTCCGAAACCCGGAGAAATCACCCAATCCCATTTAGGGGTTCTATTTTTGGACGAATTGCCAGAATTTGATCGGAAAGTATTAGAAGTGTTAAGAGAACCTTTGGAAAGTGGTGAAATTACCATTTCACGAGCCCGACATCAGATTACCTACCCCGCCCAGTTTCAGTTGATTGCCGCGATGAACCCAACCCCCTGTGGAAAAGTCTGCGGCCCCAACGACATTTGCTACTGCACTCCGGCGAAGATCGACAAATATCGGAGTAAATTATCCGGACCCTTACTGGATCGAATCGATCTCCAAATTGAAGTAAACCCCATTCCTAAAGAACTGTTAGTCGCCGGCAGTTCACATCAAGAAGAAACCAGTGTCTCGGTCAAGCAGCGGGTTACCTCAGCCCGAAATCGCCAACTGGCGCGCTCCGGTAAGCCCAACAGCATGCTCACAACCAAAGAAATTGAGGAACATTGCCAAATCAGCCAAGCCGATTTTGACCTGATGAATCAAGCCATTGAGCAGTTAGGTTTATCCGCGCGCTCGTATCATCGCATATTAAAAGTGGCCCGCACGGTGGCGGATTTAAACGACTGCGACACTTTATCCACAGCACATTTAACCGAAGCGTTAAGTTATCGAAAACTGGATTTTCATCGCAGACAATAGATACACAATCAAGAATGGCAGTGTCTATGACCACAGCGGTTAATAATGCCAATGAAATCGAATTCCGGTGTTGTCCAACCCTTGATTGCGATCCTCACAAAAACCGCCGTGCGACAGATGATCGGTCAAAATCGACAAAGCCCAGCGCTCTGAGAACCGCCATCCAACTTCTATGGCTTCACGAAACAATACCCGACAGCCCAACCCCCGCCGTTTGCTTTCAGGCTCTCGTTTTCCGTTATGAACGGTTAACCCGAAAAACGGAATCACAAACAGACCGGAATCAGCTTCGTCCTCAAAGACATCCAATTCCCAGCTATATCCAGCGTATAAATAGCTGGTATTGCCTATGCCGTTAAGCATCAACCCATAGGTGGGTTCCGCATTGAACAACCAATCCACAGGTTCAGTAACCACTTCGCCATTGGCGTCAGTGCCATGTTCAACCCGACTGGCAACCAATCCTTTATTGTGAGCAAAGATGCCGACTCGAAGTTTGGTGATACCATACTCGGAAGCCATATCGGAAGCCATGTCTGAAGTGTCAGTGGATGCGGAATCCGAACTTATGCTTGTACCCGTGTCCGCTGACAGTGGCGGCAGGTAACCCACGCTCAACATCAGTACACCGACAACACAATACACTCGCCTCGTTAGCCGCATAACACCTCGCATTTGAAAGAGCCCAGACATGCCCCGGATCGTCTACAGACCATCTCGACCGACAGAGTCCTTTCCAATAAAGGCATAAAATTAAGTATTAGTCGGAATCCACAGTTAACCAATCGGATTTTTAGATCGATCCCGCCTTCCCTTTCCAGTAAATCGTCGGGAAGTTGCCTATAAAACGTTCGAATAGTCGCCCTTTTTAAAACGACTTCTGTTAGAATTCGCGGATTCCCTTCACCTTGACTTCAAGCCTGCCAGACACTTCATGACACCGATTGAAAAACGCATTCAACAGCTTAACGACCGACAACAAGAAGCGTGTAAATACATCAGTACACCGCTGTTAGTAATTGCCGGTGCAGGCAGTGGTAAAACCAGTGTTATTACCACCAAGATCGCTTATCTCATCGATACCTGCGGGATTAAGGCTCACAACATAGTCGCGGTGACCTTTACCAACAAGGCCGCCCGTGAAATGAAAGAGCGGGTTGGGCAACTGATTCAAGGTAAAGCCAGCCGAGGTTTAACCGTATCTACCTTCCATAACCTGGGTTTGAACATCATTCGAAAGGAATGCAAAACCTTGGGCTATAAATCCGGCTTTTCCATCTTCGATCAACAAGATGCACTCAGCCTGATCAAAGAAATCATGATTCGCCAATACGACGATGACGGAGGTATGGCAGATCAGGTTCAAAACCAGATCTCAAACTGGAAGAATGAAATGCTGATGCCGGAAGACCTGATGAACGTATCAGGTTCTCCCGAAGAAGTGGCTGCCGCAGTGGTTTACGAGCGCTACAATCGCTACTTAAAAGCGTATAACGCGGTTGATTTTGACGACCTCATTTTATTGCCGACGTTACTTTTCCAGAACCATCCTGAAGTGCTGGAAAAGTGGCAACGTAAAGTACATTACATGCTGGTGGACGAGTACCAAGACACCAACACCAGTCAGTACTTACTGGTTAAACAATTGGTAGGCATGCGCGCCAAATTCACCGTAGTAGGTGACGACGATCAGTCCATCTACGCATGGCGTGGCGCCCGTCCCGAGAACCTTACTCAACTAAAGGTCGATTTCCCAAGCCTGAAAGTGGTCAAACTCGAACAAAACTACCGTTCGACCAGTCGCATTCTGAAAGCGGCAAATATTCTGATCGCCAATAACCCACACGAGTTCGACAAGAAACTCTGGTCCGATTACGGCATGGGCGAAGAAATCCGGGTAATTGCCTGTAAGAGTGAAGACGCCGAAGCCGAACGAGTGGCGTCAGACATCATCGAACAACGTCTGCGACGGGGAAATCACTACAGCGATTACGCCATTCTCTACCGCGGGAATCACCAATCCCGTCTGATAGAGATGAAACTCCAGTCCTATCAGATTCCCTACAATCTGTCCGGCGGCACCAGTTTCTTCTCTCGCACCGAAGTCAAAGACATCATGGCGTACCTGAAACTGATCGTGAACCCGGACGATGACAACGCCTTTCTTCGAATCATTAATATCCCGAGACGAGAGATTGGCCCGACCACCCTCGAAAAGCTGAGTGCATTAGCCAACCAGCGGGACGTCAGCTTATTCACAGCCTGTGACGACATAGGCCTCGATCAGGTTTTATCCGAAAAAGCGACAGCGCGTATACGCCAGTTCCATAATTGGATGCAGCGTGTCACTCAAAACTGCTATCAGGGCAACGCCATTGATGCCGTCACCGAAATGATTCGGGACATCGACTACGAAGCCTGGTTACATCAGACCAGCAACAGTCCGGCACAAGCCGAGAAGCGCATGAACAACATCTGGTTTCTGGTGGAATCCTTACAGCGCTCTATTCATCGGGCACAGGAAGACGGCGACGAAGGTGACATCGAAGACGCCATCGCTAAGCTGGTACTGCGTGACATGATGGAACGACAGGAAGAAGAGGAAGAAACCGATAAAGTTCAGTTGATGACACTGCACGCGTCTAAAGGTCTGGAGTACCCCAATGTCTACATCATGGGGATGGAAGAAGAGTTGCTCCCCCACAGAAACAGCATCGATGATGACAACATCGAAGAAGAGCGCCGTTTGATGTATGTGGGAATTACTCGTGCCAAGCGAGTGTTAACACTTACTTACGCTGCAAAACGTAAGCAATATGGTGAGATTTTTAACACCACGCCGAGTCGTTTTCTAGAGGAACTGCCTCAGGAAGATCTAACTTGGCAAGGTGTGAAATCGAAAGAAGATCCTGAAAAGCTTAAAGCCCACGGGCAGGCCACACTCAGCAGTTTGAAGTCATTATTGGGGGACTGATCAGTCCCCTAGACGTTTTCGTCTTCCGTCAGAATAGTCAGCACATCCGCATTCAAATGGCTCTTCGCCATTTGCTGAACATCGCCCTTAGCCAGAACATCCGGCAGTTCATCTTCATCAATAGGACGAGATAACAGGAAGCCCTGAGCACTGTCGCATTGATGTTCCTGCAAGAACAATAAATGCTCTTTGGTCTCAATGCCTTCAGCCACCACATACTTATTGAGTTTGTGGGCCAGGTCGATCACCGAAGTCACGATATGACGGCTTTCTTCACTTTCGTTGGTCGGAGCGATGAAACTGCGGTCGAGTTTAATCACATCCACCGGCAACTGACGAAGATAGCTCAAGGAGGAGTAACCCGTACCAAAATCGTCCAATGCCACGGTTACACCTAAGTTGTTGGCCTGTTTCATTACAGAGGCCGCCAACTCACTGTTGTGGATAAGTACGTTCTCGGTAATTTCCAGCTCCAGTCGGTCACCCGGCATGTCTTGTAAACAGGCTTGCAAATGATCCACCAGCTTATCATCACAAAACTGACGCGCGGATAGGTTAACTGCCAATTTATAGCTGCCGAGTCCGGCACGTTCCAGACCTCGAATGATATTCAAACCGTGGCTGATCACCCAGCGCCCCAGCTGGAAGATCATCTCACCCTGCTCCATCTGAGGGATGAAATGATTGGGCATGATCAGTCCTTTTTCAGGATGACGCCATCGCACCAAAGCTTCAAAGCTGTCGAGATCTCCCGAATCCAGTCGATACTTAGGCTGCAAGAACAGACAAAACTCTTCGTTATCCAACGCCGTTTGCAGCGCAGATTCCAGCTCCAATGCTTTGGAGATATCAATCAGCATCTGATCATTAAAGAAGTGGAAGCTATTTTTACCCTCTTCCTTGGCAGCGTACATCGCCATGTCAGCCTGACGAGTTAAATCTTCAGGGCTGCTGTCCGGGTTATCACAACACACCACGCCAATACTGGCCGTAATCGTCAGTACCCGATTATCGATTTCAATCGGCTGACGGAACTCAGTCAGGATTTTTCTTAGGAAAATATGAATGTCATCCGGGTCTTTGAGGTGACGACAGATGATCGCAAACTCATCCCCGCCCAAACGGCATAAGGTATCTTTTTCTGAAATCAGCTTTTCCAGACGTCGCGCCATTTGCACCAGCAGATGATCACCTGTCATGTGTCCCAGGGTTTCATTGATGCGCTTGAACGAATCCAAATCCAGGAACAACAGACCAATCGACTCTTCCGGATGATCTTTTAATTCACTCACCGCTTCCCGTAATTCGTGCACATACAAGGAACGATTCGGTAAATGCGTTAACGTGTCATACATCGCCAGTCGTTCCAGCTCACCGGTTCTCAGCTCAACTTCCCGACTCAAAAACTCTAAACGACGGGACAAGTCCACGGTCGCAATATCCAACTGATCCACTTCATTAAAGTGACTGCCATGATCCGGAGCCAACCGGTTTCTCACCAGCTCATATTCACCGTCTGCCAGTAATGGCAAGGTTTGATTATGTAAGGTAATTCGCTGAACAGGACGCCAAAGTAAAGCGACTCCAACCAACACCGACAGCATCCCGGCTAACAAAGCAAACAACAGAGAGAAAAGCATCAGTTGCTTACTACTGGCCTGTTCTTCCGTGAGATCGGAAGCAACCAACAGTACATCGCCCAATTGGTTGATCTCCATCGCCCATAACGCCCACGCTTTATCTTTCATCAGCACCTGCTGACCCGAAGACAACAACTCTTTAAGGCTATAGCTGCGGTTCGCAAACACCAATACCTCATTGGTTAACACCTGACTAGTGGACGACATCAACCCCACATTCCAGTTAGCCAAACGACCAAGATAACTCGGATCAGTGCCAACAACGGCCAACGCCAATTCAACACCAAATGAGCGCCCCATCGCGGCAACCACATCCGAAATCGATTGGGCAATCACCATCACATAGCGAGTACCACCATCAAGCAAAATAGGCACACCTATATAAAGGCGACAATCATCAGAACAATGAATAAGAGATTCAGGGCGACTTTTTTGAGGGACCCACTCCAAAAGCTCAGTCACAGGTTTCATACTCACCTGTCCCTTCTGGGCCAACACTTCGGCGCGATCACCCAATAACACGATAGCATCCATCTGGCCGAAGAGATTGAGATTATCCCATTGCAAGTCAATCGCTCGCATTAAGGCAGTCAAATCAGGGTCGGGTACTTTTGCAGAATCGGGAGCGATGTGATTGGCAGCACTCACCGCCAAAGACTCGGTACTGGCAAGCAACATAATCTGGTCAGCAACATCAACTAACCCATCACCAGTCATCGAAATCAGTTGCTTAAAATTTGTACGGTATTTATTTAGCTCAGTTTCAAGGTATCGGTCTTGTCGCTCAGCCGACCAGATATAGGTGGCAACCGCAAACACCAATACAATCAAGGAAGCCACCAGAGCAAAAGCACTCGCCACTTGAAATTTCAAACTGATGAATTTTGAATCAGCTAATCGAGAGCTCATAACACCTAACTCTTTTTTAACGCTCAGAACGTGACGGTAGCCAGTTCGAGTTCTGAATAACACTCGTCCAAGGCCATACCAACTGGGTTTGCTTCAACTTGTTAAATTTTGATCCAAGGGAAAGAAAAGACCCTCAGACAGGCTTTTCACCATAGCTTGTAAGCCAATGATATTCCAGAACTATTTAGCACTTTCTAATGAAACACCGGCGTCAAATCACAAATATCAAATGATTCTCGGCAAGAAACTTCATTGTCTATCGGCTAATGCAGAAAAACCATGAGAAGAAAGCTCAATAATGATCAATGCAACCAACAAAAAGGGCTTCTCATCCCACTACTCAATCATACAAATGACATCAATATAAAGAAGGTCTACACATAAGACAGAATCTATAGGCATAAAAAAAGTGGGCTAATGAATCATTAACCCACTTTTTATTGAGACAAGATCGATACTAGAACTTGCTCATGAACTCAATCGCAGCAGACAACTCTTCATCAGAACAGTTACCACAGGTGCCTTTAGGAGGCATTGAGTTGATACCGCTGATCGCGTTTGCCAATAGCGTATCAAGACCTTTCTCTAAACGAGGTGCCCAGTCAGAAGTACCTTTCTTCGGCGCACCCAACACACCAACACCATGACACGCGCCACAAGAAGCGTTATAAACTTCTTCACCAGAACGAGGACCTGAGGCCGATGCAGTCGCTGCACCAGAAGCCGCAGCACACTCTTCACCCTGAATACACGCAGAACCTACTGGCTGAATACGCTCGCGAATTGCTTCATCACTGTTTGAACTCGCCATTGCCAAGGTAGATAGGATTACACCTGCAAGTACCGCAACAACTGAACGAATGGCTTTCATCATCTTTCAAGACCCCTGTTATCAGCTAATCAGCCTCATTCCTTCTTGAATAAGACCATATAAATTTTGGATCGCGCGATTATACCTGCAATAACCCTAAAGACCAAACGGTTGATATTAAAAGCATAGAGCTATATCAAGAATTCATGGATTAACAGGGCAATGACTCAAAATCTAACACCTACCCTGTCTGTTTTTCGACCAGTTCACATAAATTATTGATCCTACACGACAGGCACGACAAGCAAGTCATTTCTGACTGATTCAGTCACTTTCTAACCGGCAGAAATTCCTGAGACTTGCTACCTTCTTTGCTCACACTCAACAAGTTAATCCTTCGAGGAGACACACAAGCCACCCGTTAAGACGTACAAAAAGCAAAGACCCACACTCAAAACAGAGATCCACAACAAAAATAACAACATCTGGAGATAAATATGAGTACTAACCGAGTCGAAAGACAGTCACGTCTTTTGTCGACACAATTCTTTGCCACTCTGATGGCATTATTACTGATTGGCTTAAGCAGTTATGGCCATGCAACCAATCTATTGGCGGGATTCACCTCCATTCCCGGGCAATTCCCTGAATCCGACTTGTATACCGTCAATGACGACATTGTGGTTACCAGCTTTGACGGAGTTGAGCTGACCGCCAACGTCTTGGTTCCGACCACTGGCGAAGAAAGCTATCCGGCCATCATCTTTATCAACAGCTGGTCGCTGGATGAATACGAGTACATCCCACAAGCCGCGAAACTGGCAGAACAGGGCTATGTGGTTCTTAGCTATGCGACGCGTGGTTTTGGTGAATCCACAGGTGAGATCAACACCGCCGGCCCGAAAGACATGATCGACTTCAGCCGTATGATCGATTGGCTTTTGGCAAATACGCCTGCAGACGCAGAGCGCATTGGTGTCTCCGGGATTTCCTACGGTTCAGGCATCAGCCTGTTAGGTGCGGCTCATGACAGCCGTGTTTCTGCAGTTGTTGCGATGAGCACCTGGGGCGATCTGGTTGAATCACTGTATGCACAGGAAACGCCACGCCTTATCTGGGGCGGTCTGTTAACTTTATTGGGCGAACTCACCGGCAACCCGGAAGAAGACATTGCTAAAAACTACGGCAACCTGATTGTTCACAAGAACATTCCTGAAACGCTGGAATGGGCCTACGGTCGCTCAGCGGTAACCTATGTCGACATCCTCAATGCGCGTAATGTACCGATTTATATTGCCAACAACTTTGGCGACAACCTCTTCCAACCGAACCAAGCACTAGCGCTGTATGAAAAACTGACGACGCCTAAGCGCATCGATTTAAGTCAGGGCATGCACGCGAGCGCCGAATTGTGGGGCTTAATCAACGCAGACAAAGACCACTATCTATGGACCAACACGCAACGCTGGTTTGATCGTTATCTGAAAGGCGAGCAAAACGGCATTGATCAAGAGTCCGCGTTCAACGTTGAACCGAAATACGCCAATGACCAGTATGAGCAACTAGAACAATGGCCAAGCCCACTGGTACAAGATCAGCGTTTGTATCTGCATTCTCGCGGCCTGTTCACCAACGGTGGTCTAAAGACAGAGACCTATCGCCCTTGGTGGACACAAACCGATACCATCCTGTCCGGCCTGGACACCTTGGCTAATACCGGGGTTCCTATGCTGTCGAGTTTGATAGAAGCTGAAATTGATGCCCCTGTGCTTACTTCAATTCCGCTGATCAGCCGTGTCAATGGCATCGTTTTCCAAACAGACCGTCTGGATCAAACCATGAAACTACGCGGTATTCCTAAGCTGAAACTGAACATTCAGCCAAGCAAGTCAAAATACCAGATGGTGGCTTATCTCTACGATGTAGACTCTGTAGGTATTGGTCGTCTGATCACTCATGCTCCATTAACAGATTATGAAGCGGCAGAAGACCGTCGCCAAACAGTAGACCTTAACTTGGTAGCGGCCGCCTACGATGTTCCGGCAGGTCACCGAGTGGCGCTGGTCATTGATACCTTTGACCTTCTGTATGCTCCGCCTACCCTGGAACTGTATTCTCTTAAATTCAAATTCAATAAAGACTACCAGTCCTGGTTGGATTTGCCGATTAAGAACCAGTAATCGGATAATTAGACACGCGATCAAAACCCGGCGCCGGATTTCATGGCGCTGGGTTCATCATACAAATAATAATCACTTGAGAAACAAGCACATAAAACGCCTCTTTTCTCCTGCCATCAATGCACCCCCGCCTCCTCTCATTCTCGTATGAGTCTATAACCAAAAATTATTATCCAATCAGTCAGAAATCTTTAGAATACGCCGCTTTTTTATCGGAGTTCAATCAATGACCAAAGGCTCTCCTTGGGCACTGTTGCCCATGTTGCTGTTCCTAACTTTGTTCATCGGAAGCGGTGTGTATTACCAGGACGCAGGGGTTGATTTCGCCTTTTATGAAATTTCAGCTCCCGTGGCGATTTTACCGGCAATCATTCTTGGCTTGCTCCTAACCAGGGGCAGTATTAATCAACGCTTTGAACACTTCATTAAAGGCTGCAGCGATCCAACCTTGGTCACCATGCTCCTGATCTTTTTGCTGGCCGGTGGTTTTGCCAGTGTTGCCAAAGCCATTGGCGGCGTCGAAGCAACAGTGAATTTTGGTCTCAGTGTTATCCCATCTTCGTTAGTCTTACCCGGACTCTTCGTTATGACCGCCTTTATGGCGACCGCCATGGGTACATCAATGGGCACCATCGCCGCCGTTGCACCCATTGCCGTGGGCTTGGCGGACGCTACCGAATTACCTCTGGCATTAACAGTCGGTACAGTAATGGGTGGGGCTATGTTCGGTGATAACCTGTCGATTATTTCCGACACCACCATCGCCGCCACTCGCACTCAAGGCTGCTCTATGGCCGATAAATTCCGATTAAACTTAAAGATCGCGTTTCCCGCCGCACTGATCACGCTGGTTTGGTTGTTCTTTCAAGGCAGCGAAATCAACAATGCTCCAGTGGAGGAATATAACCTCATCAACATGCTGCCTTATATTGTGGTCTTAGTTCTGGCCGTGGCTGGCTTGAACGTCTTAGCCGTATTACTGACGGGTATTGTTCTGGCAGGCGTTGTGGGTCTTACCATGTTGCCTGACTATCACATCGCTCAATGGTCAAAAGACATTTATGCCGGCTACAGCAGCATGCAGGAAATCATGATTCTATCGCTTCTCATTGCCGGGCTTGGTGCCTTAATGAAGGTCGGAGGAGGCCTAACCTGGGTAGCGAACCAAATCGATAAACTAAGCCGTCGAACGGAAGACACAACAAACCTCAGTGATAATAGCCCTCAGCGCGCAGGGGAAAGCAGCATTGCTTTATCAGTCGCCATCTCAAACCTTTGCACCGCTAACAACACGGTTGCCATCCTGATTTCAGGCAGCTTAGCGAAAGACATTGCCGAACGTTATCGGGTTGACCCTCGTCGCAGTGCCAGCCTAATGGACATTGTGTCTTGTGTGATTCAAGGAATGATTCCGTGGGGTGCTCAGATGTTGTTAGCCGCGTCGATTGCCAAGTTATCACCACTGCAACTAATTGATACCGTCGTCTATTGCTGGGCTCTAGGCGCCATGGCCATTCTTTCGATTGCGTTCCGCTGGCCACGCTTAAAGCCCCAATAGCGGTTTTCATTACGACTAATATTTTCAGATAAGGCTTCTTTCTCAGAAGCCTTATTTTTATCCCGCTCACCAAGGGTTGCTCACATTCGTCATTTACAGACTGTAACCATTTAACCCGGGTTAACGCTCTCGACACCAAATCCACTCTGATATCATACCTGACCAAACTTACAAACTATTAGTTATGGAAAGTAAAGTTAAGGACAACCAATGAAGCAGTTCGATAAGTCCATCCAAATCCCGATCTACCTCAACCAACCCGAATCCCTGCGCTCCGCATTACAGCAATACCAGCAACACCTAACGGCTGGAACGGCCTTCAACAAACATCAGTTTGACATTGAATTTGTTGCCCGCGAAGAAGATGGCACCCGTCGCTTGCAGTTTCAGGATATTGAAAGTGAACACTGGCGTAAGCTGGCTTATCTTTCTTATCGAAAAGGACCGGAATCATGGACCTTTAAGAAAGATGAAACCATCGCCGATGACGATGAATTCTATGTGTCGGAAGCTATTCTGTTTGCCATCGCGTTGCAACACGAGTCCGTCCTCGACGAGCTGGTGAACACGGCCGAAGCCATCGTCGCCTATGCGCGAAAATACAACGACACCAGCGCCATGTGGACTGACGACATGCGAGTATTCGGTGCTGAAGCGCTATTTTTATTGGGCTGCCACGACAGCCAATACCTCACTTTGTTGGCGCAGTTTTTTATCCCATACTGGGACGATGAACACGCCGGCGGTTACAGTGATTATCTGGCCTATTTTGTTCATCAGCATGGCTGGAGCCGGGATGTCATTAACGCCTACATTTGGTGTGATAACGGAGCTGTTCGTTATCAGATGTTTGGCAATGAATGGGAAAGTGATACTCACTATCAGCCGTTGGGCGACTATTTAAAAGCCAACCCGGAAGAATACTCTTGGTTCAAGCAAGCCTTAACTAAACGTCTGTTGACCAGTCCGAAAATGCTGTACTGCGAAGACAGCGACTTTGACAACGCCGACCCGGTGCTCGACTTTTATTTAACCCTGTTGCCCGAAGAAGGTGACCCGTTCAACGAAGAAGACCAGGAAGCACACCGCCAGCAGCATTTTATAACCGCCAGCCTGGAAGACGAGGCACTCGACTTACAACAACAGATCAAAGCACAAACTGACAAACCGTTGGTGTGTTACGCGACGGGTAATTTTTATCAAGAAGAATACTGGGACAACGACACAACAGGTCAGCATCTGCGTAATGTGAAACCGCTGATTTTAGCGTTACCTCAGGGGGATATGGTCTGGCAACATATAATTGATGGCAGCCAGCCGGCAACCGTTGAGGCCTTAACCGAAATCCCTCTGATAGAGCTGGCACAACGACACGCTCCGGCGTTTTATCAGCAACTCAGCGACGATCTGCTTGGCACCCATAACAATCAGGACATCGCCCCGGAACTTGGCCCATTACTGTATGAGCTGCTGGATGAAATGTATTGTGACGATGAAGATGCCGAAGTACTGGCCGACATTATGCCATCCTCCAGTCAGCAACAACGTGGCGAACAGGTATTGCGTCTGCTGGATGTATTCTACCGCCTGTTGGGTCAACGTGAGTTGGGGAGTTTTCTCCCTGTCCGCCTGATTGAGAATTATGAACTGCTGGATACACGCGCCTATTTCAATCGTTACAGCCAGGCGTCAGCAGAGGATCAGGACAAGCTGATCCACGCCCATTTATTAAACGATATTGGCCACACCTTTTGCGACATGGACGAGCTGCTGTGTCATGAGAATTTGGAAGAAGCTCGCGAGCTGTTCAGTGAACACCCGGAGCTGACCAACCCTGCTATCTGGCCGAAAGACAATGATACCTTCGCCATCGGCCAATACGCGCTGATGGCGTTGTTATTACACGATGCCTATAAAAATAATGCGACCAACTCCAACAGCAAAAAACTGGCCGCCGAATTTGCATCGACAAAACCCTGGCAGGCGATGCTCGATTACCTGCGTGAAAATCTCGATATTCTCGGGCAGGGAATTTTTGATCAGCAAGGTATGACGGCAACACAGGTCGAACAGTTGTCCGACTATTTCACTGCCGACGAACCGCAATTAACTCAGCCACAGGTAATAGAGTTATTTCAGCAGTATGCCCATCGCGAAGAAGTGGTGCGCGGTCCTCTGAATATGAACCAGTTCAATCAACAACAGATTGGCTATCACTTTTTAAGTGACCACGATGACAATTATCAGCGTTGTTTATTAATTTGCTTCTGGCTCCTCAAGGCACCTAAAGACTGTGCCTTTAAACAACAAGCCAAACGACTTTGGCAATTGATGGTGGCGTTAGCGCCGGTACGGGTAACCCGGCTGGTGTCCCAGGCCTATTCTACCAACGGTTACCATGTTGAATTCGACGACGGTGCCGATGCGCTGGAGCACTACCGCATCAGGATGTTAGATGCCGGCATCGATCGCGCTTATCTACAGGCTTTTCAGGTGAGCCAATGTCGACTGAATAATTACGACGGTCCGGAAGAATATGAAGAATGGCTGGATAAATTCGCCCATATCGACAGTGATGATCAGTCGGTCTTTGGTCCGCTGCAGCGCCGCGATGCTGAGGCCTTACATCAGGGCCTGCGTTACATTAACGAAAGCACCAAAACCGAATTTTACCGCCGTTTATTACTGAAATACCCGCGTTTCAGCGAGCTCTATCAGCAAGAACTGAACACCGATTTACCCCAAGCGCTGTTGCGCAGTATTCAGCTCAGCCTGAATACGATGAAATGGGAAGACTTCAACGCGACCTTAACAGACGAATTTAGCACCGAGTTTGTTGAGTTGAATGATGAGCGTCTGGCGCTGAAACCGCATCAGGTCAGTGAACAGTTCCGCACACTGAAAGACCTGTCACCACTGGATATCGACTGGCAGAGCCTGTGGTTATTACAAGACAGTGGCGATCACTGGGAAATTATCGGCGGCTCGGAAAAACCGGCCAAAGCATTAAACCAGATTGGCGGTTTTGTGTTGTTGGTGAATAACGAGGTTAACAGCGACCAACTGCTGCAGCGCTGTTATGAGCTGAGCGATCGCGATTTCCGCAGCCAACAACTGCTGGATCAAATCATGAGCTATCTGCAGGGTGACGCCGACTACCAGACGACCCTGGCAATGAGCAAACAGTATCTGCATGGCGAATACTTGAAAGTGCAGGCACCGGATTATCGCCTCAACGGTCTCGATACTCTGATCTGGTTACTGGACGACACCCGCCGAGATCGCCTGACCAAATTACTGCTTAACGTCAATTACCGGGGCTTTAAACTCTTTGAACGCAACCTGGTGGGCCAGCTGCTCGACCAACAGGTACGCGAGGGTAAATTATCCTTACTCAAACGCCTTGCGCTGGACGATGATGAGGATGACTACCAGGAACAAGCCACCGCTCAATTCCTGATATGGATACATGAACTAGGTGTGTGTTATGAACACATCCTCTTGTACTGTATTAAACATTCTCACCTGCAAGCCTGCCAGTTATGGGTACTGGCGTTAACCAGAACCGATGAACTGAAAAAGGTTGCCAAGTTCCTGCGTGCTGATAATCGAACTCGGTTAATGGAAATGCTCGCCGAGCATCCGGAAGCACACGCCTACATGGTTAACTTTGCCAAGGATAAATCACGAGCAGTGCGGGATGTGGTCGGCCGTTTTCACCAGATGTAAAGCCAAAAAGAGTAAATATTCTTTTTAATCAAAGAATTAAGCGTCAAAGTTCGCTTTCTGAGTGCCTAACACCTACACTCCATATACAGTAAGTGTTAGGCATTTTTTAGGTAAAAAAGCAGTATGGATACAAAAATAACAACAACGGATACACAACACACGATCACCAATAAATACGGACAAACCCTTGGCGAGGCATTGGAACATTGGACGCCGCCCAACTCCCCCACCGAGATTCCAACGTCCGGACGCTTTTGTCGACTCGAACGACTGAACCCAAAGCTTCATGGGCAAGCCTTGTACCAAGCAAACGCTGAGGACATTACCCCTGAAAGCTGGACGTATCTGCCTTACGGCCCTTTTCGAGACTTTTCGGAATATCAGGATTGGTTGTCTGAACAGATTCAACAGTCAGATCAAAAGTTCTATGCCATCACTGACCTCAAATCCGGTAAAGCAGTGGGCTTAGCAGCTTACCTTCGGATTGCCCCTAATGCTGGCTCCATTGAAGTGGGTCACCTGAAATTTTCCCCAAGCATGCAACGAACACCAATCTCCACAGAAGCCATGTATTTAATGATGCAACACGCGTTCTCCTTGGGCTATCGACGGTATGAATGGAAATGCAACGACTTCAATGAACCGTCTAAACGTGCAGCACTTCGACTGGGCTTCCAATTTGAGGGTGTTTTTCGACAAGCTCAGGTTGTAAAAGGACATAACCGGGATACCGCCTGGTTCTCCGTCATAGACAAAGAGTGGCCTGTGCTTGAAACCGCATTTCAACAATGGTTGAGCCTTCAGAATTTCGACGACGAAGGAATGCAGGTGGAACGACTATCAGACATCAGGCAGTCCCTAGAGCCTTGATCCTAGTCACTTACAACCAGACAGATAAGTCTCGTACAAAAAAAACTAAAAACCGTTACACAACTGAGGTTGTGTAACTTTTCAGCTCATCTACGCTTAGGGAAGGAAGTTGAAACCATAAAAAGAAGAACAACAAAAAAGGTAGAAACGGATGCAGCGTATTACATGGATTTTGGCGGTGCTCATCTTCTTCGGCAGCTCGATAGCTCAGGCCGCTGATTTTATTTCTCTTAAAGAAGGTCAGCGACGCATCAGTATTGATGAGAACATCTCATACATTAAAGATCAAACGCACGAACTTACCTTTCAAGAACTGTTAACCACACCCGACCAACGCTGGCAAAAGAATGAACGAAGCCAGGTAAACTTTGGTTACTCCGATGCGAGCTATTGGATCAAGTTTTCATTACATAATCAGGACGCTCTCGCGCTCGATCGTATTTTGGAAATCGGCTACGCCGTGCTGGATAACATTGATATTTACTTGGTGAGAGATGGTTTGTATACCGACCATTACATCCTGGGTGACAAGCTTCCTTTCTATGAACGACTGGTTCAGAACCGAAATTTCCTGATTCCGATGCGACTCGAAGTAAACGAAAAAGTCGACGTGTACCTGAAACTACGTACCACCAGCTCGGTTCAAGCCCCAATGGATCTGTGGAACCCCATCGACTTTCATCAGGTGGATCAATCCCGTGTGATATTTCAAGGCATCTACTTCGGCATTGCCTTGGTCATGATTCTCTACAACCTATTTGTTTATCTGGCCGTCAGTGAGAAGACGTATCTACACTACGTCGCCTACATCAGTTGTATGCCGTTATTTCTGGCGTCCCTGAACGGTCTTAGCTTTCAATACCTCTGGCCTACCGCCACTTGGTGGAACGACCAATCTATTGTCTTCTTCCTGAACGGCGTGGTCGTCTTCGGTACCTTCTTTTCACTGCGATTCTTATCCTTAAAACGGGAAGCGCACCGGTGGATCTATCGTTCATTGCATGCCGTTGCCTGGTTAGCCGCACTACTGATGGTATGCTCACTGCTGTTCACTTACCAAACGATGATTCGCCCTACTATTTATGTCGCCGTTACCGCCTGTATCGCCCTGCTGATTGCCGGCATCTATCGCTGTATTCAAGGCGATGTCTCCGCCCGCTACTTCACCGTGGCCTGGACCGCCATGTTGTCAGGCGGAATTGTGTTGGCCCTGAACAAATTCACCTTATTACCTCAAAATGTGATCACAGAAAGTGCCACTCAAATTGGATCAGCCCTGGAGATCATCTTACTGTCCATTGCCCTGGCCGATCGCCTCAATCAGGAAAAGCGCAAAGCTTTTAATGCTCAGATCGAAGCGTTGGAGCATGAACGGGAAGCCCGACAAGCGCAGGAAGAAACATTAAAGATTCAAAAAGAAGCCAACCAAATGCTGGAACAACGTGTCAACGAACGTACCTCGGAACTGGCTGAACTCAACGCGCAACTGATTGAGCTGAACGCCAAAGACGCATTAACCGGGTTAAAGAATCGAGGCTATTTTGATGAGAAGTTCCAACATTACTACACCACAGCGTATCGCTTGCAGAAGCCATTATCGCTATTGATCATCGACATCGATCACTTCAAGCAATTCAATGATAACCACGGCCATTTAGTCGGGGATGAATGTTTAGTCATGGTCGCCACCGCCATCAAACAAGTCATCTCACATCCAGAAGACATAACCTGTCGTTATGGTGGGGAAGAATTTGTGGTCATCCTGCCAGAAACCGATCAACACGGTGCCTATCAAGTTGCAGAAAAGATTCGACAGAAAGTGGCAGAAACGCCGTTCCAAATTGCAGCAGAGCAACTGCAAGTCACTGTCAGTGTGGGAACGAATTCCTTAGTGCCGGTCACGTCGGAAAACAGAAACCAGATGTTTGATCAAGCGGATGAAGCGCTCTACAAAGCCAAGAATCAGGGAAGAAACCAAGTCGCTGGCTATCAACCCAAAGTCATGTTACATCAGGTCTAGGGAGCCTCTGAATAGATAACAAAGAGCCCGACTTACACTTGGTAGCAAGTTCGGGTTCCATTCCAGACCTTATAGGCCAGAGTTTCAAGCTTACGGCCAAGCAGGATTGCAAACACCACATAAGCGGAACTCAGTACCACACGAGCCGGTTCAAACGCAACGTGCAGCCACACCACCAAAAACGCAAAGCTCACCGCACAAAAACCAAACAGCAATTTACTTGCTAACCGATCCTTCAATACAACCTGTAGCACTGGCGTACGTTGACTCCAGAAAAAGATCAAGGCCATCAACACAGGATAAACCAGCAAATGAATCATGCCACTCACGATGACAGGTAGATATAAGCACATCAAACACTTATACCAAAGTTTGCTGGCTTGTGAAGGGCTCAACTGGAAGCTGCTGTCAGGTTTCATAGGGATAATTGTTTCGCCTGGGAGAAAAAGGCGCCCATACTACCAGACTGACCGCATTTGAAAAGAAATTGATCAAAAAATCGACGAAACGGTCATCATCAAACTCAACAATATCGTTCCTTAAACCCTGAGTATGGAATGCAATCAGTTTCAATTATAACGGGAAATAAGAAGCGTAGAAGGAAAGAGAGAATGGCACACCCGGCGCGATTCGAACGCGCGGCCTTCGCCTCCGGAGGGCGACGCTCTATCCAGCTGAGCTACGGGTGCACTTAAGACAAACGCACAGTTTGTCAAAAGAAGGCGGAATTCTAACTTCCTGAACCTTCGCCGTCTAGCTTTAAGCTCATATTCTCTGGAACCTTTTCCACCACCCCTCGACCCTTTTATACTTATGACCTCATTCTTCACTTAATTAGCCAAGCAGGTATTCGTATGTCTTCACCGGAATTAACTCAAGAACAACAAGATAAACTCGACGCAGCTGCGTTCCGACGCCTACTGGCGCATCTCGATAATCGTAAAGACGTACAAAACATTGAATTAATGATCCTCGCAGGGTTCTGCAGAAACTGTTTCTCTAAGTGGTACAAGGCAGCTGCTGACGACCTCGGCGTAGAAGTTACCGATGATCAAGCACGTGAGCGTATTTACGGAATGCCGTACAGCGAATGGAAAGAAAAACATCAATTACCTGCGACCGAAGAACAAATGGCCGCATTTAATGCTCAACAAAAAAGTAAGTAACGATAAGAAATTTTATTGGAAGTGGTTGTAGATTGCATCGTAGCGACCACTTTCTTTCAGTTGCGTTAGCCCCTGATTAAAGCGCTCTAACATTTGCTGCCCTTGTTTGGTTTTCAAGGTGATTAAGTACAAGGGATTCTTCGATATCCATTGAGGGTGAATGGCAATGTCTTTTTCTTGTTCCGGCGCATACTTACGAATCAACTCCTTCCCGACCACATGCGATGCTGGAAAGGCATCAATTCTTCCCGCCAGCAACAGGAAAACCAATTGTTTCTCGTCGACCACTCGATCGAGCTTTAGATCACCAGCTGCCTCCGCCTCAACCAGCTCGTTGGAATAGGCATAATCCTGAACACCTGCAATCTTGTAGGCTTTTAAGTCTTCCAGTGTTTCCCAGTCAAAAGGATACCCTTTACGATAGAAGAACACGTTTCCGGTATCGTAGACAGGTTCACTAAAGAAGTACTTTTCTAAACGCTCATCGGTAATGCGCCAAGCGTAACTGGCATCCACATTGCCTTCATTGAGATTTTCAATCGCACGGCTCCACGGCCAAAAGCGAATACTGGGAGCAATTCCCACTTGCTCAAAACTTTCAACAACGATTTGGGATATAGGGCCGAAGCCTTTGGCTTCAGGACTGATCAATGGTGGCCAGTCACCTGTACCCAAACTGACGGTACTGACAGACGCACCGGAGCCGGCAAAGCTGAGATAGGAACACAACAGCAAGCCCACGAGTGCGGTGACTCGAAGGCTAAACTGTCTATGTAATTGATTCACTAATGAAGCCATACTCAACTCAAACAACGAATCTCGGTCAATACATCCCAACAACGAAAGTCATACAATCAAAGTCAAACAATCAAAGTCAAACAACCTTTTGTTCAATAATCCCTTGAATCAGCTCAATGAGTGAATATCTGACACCGTTACTTCAGGAAGAGTTGGTAGGCAGGATTATCCGTTTCTTCCCAATAACGATAGCCCAACTTGTTCATATATTCTTGTAAAAGTTCACGTTCGCCTTCAGGCACCTGCAAACCAGCCAACACGCGACCATAAGCCGCACCGTGGTTACGATAATGGAACATCGAAATATTCCATTTATGACCCAACTGGTTCAAGAAACGCATCAATGCGCCAGGGCGTTCAGGGAACTCAAAGCGATAAATCACTTCGTTTACTGCGTTCTCAGCACGACCACCCACCATATAGCGAACATGTACTTTCGCCATTTCGTTTTCAGTGAGATCCACCACCAGATAATCATTGTGATTCAATGTCTCAACCAGGGCATGACGATCATTTTGATCCGAAAGTTGAATACCAGCAAAGATCTGAGCCTGATCATCGTCGGCATAACGATAATTGAATTCAGTGATGTTACGTTTACCCAATAGTTCACAGAATTTACGGAAGGCACCCGGGCGCTCAGGGATAGTCACCGCTAATAAGGCTTCTCTCTGCTCACCTATTTCTGCGCGTTCAGCCACATGACGAAGACGATCGAAGTTAGTGTTGGCACCACTGACCACCGCCACTAAATTCTTATCAGTCACACCTTCCCGAGCCACATATTTCTTCAGACCAGCAACACCTAATGCCCCTGCAGGTTCGGCAATCGCACGGGTATCATTGAAGATGTCTTTCATCGCGGCACAAATTTCATCGGTCGAAACGGTCACCACCTCATCGACATAATCGCGCGCGACTTTCCAGGTGTTTTCACCAATCTGAGCCACCGCAACCCCATCAGCAAAGATGCCTACCTGATCGAGAATCACACGTTCATCAGCCTTCATTGCTTCATACAGACACGCCGACTCATCCGATTCCACACCAATCACTTTGATCTCAGGACGCAAATACTTGATGTAAGCCGCAATCCCGGCAATCAGGCCACCACCACCAACAGGCACAAAGATCGCGTCCACATTGCCTTTGGTCTGATGAAGCAGTTCCATCGCGATAGTGCCCTGACCCGCAATAACGTCTTCATCGTCGTAAGGATGGATATAGACATAACCTTTTTCTTCCACCAGCGTCTGACTATACGCATAGGCTTCATCAAAGGTGTCTCCACGCAATACGGCCTCAGCACCGCGTGCTCTGACCGCTTTCACCTTGATGTCCGGAGTGGTGTTCGGCATCACAATGGTACAAGGCAAACCGAGTTGCTGCGCCACCAGCGCCAACCCTTGTGCGTGGTTACCAGCAGACGCGGCTACCAAACCTCGTTTACGCTCTTCCTGCGGCAACTGCATTACCTTATTGCAGGCACCACGAAGCTTAAATGAATAGACCGGCTGGAGATCTTCACGCTTCAGAATAATCTTGTTACCCAAACGCTCTGAGAGAAAAC
Source organism: Litoribrevibacter albus (assembly GCF_030159995.1). Classification (NCBI taxonomy): domain Bacteria; kingdom Pseudomonadati; phylum Pseudomonadota; class Gammaproteobacteria; order Oceanospirillales; family Oceanospirillaceae; genus Litoribrevibacter; species Litoribrevibacter albus. The sequence goes on from NZ_BSNM01000016.1 coordinate 110,134, forward strand.
CAGCGTGGTCAATTGGCGATTCAATCGCCACATCGTACACACGCGCCGTCAGGATTCGTTTGATGTATTGCTGAAGCATGATATTACCTTATCAATAACTAGAAATGAGTTGCTCTTCAGAGCACGATTTTGGGAACCCGCTAGCATAACCTGTTTACCCAGAACTGTTAAGCCGTCGGCCCATCTCATGAGGGGTTCAATTTGCCACTCAGGAACTCAGTGAGCGCTATAAAAGTCTGCTACCGTTTGATATGATTCGCGCCAATTCATTCACATTCTTCGGAACCGGAAACATGACACAAGATGAACTCAAACAAGCCGTAGCTAACGCCGCTCTGGAATACATCCTTCCTAAGCTGGATAAAGACAGCGTGGTTGGCATTGGAACCGGTTCCACTGCAAACTTCTTTATCGATGCATTGGCCGAACACAAAGAACTGTTTGATGGCGCCGTTTCCAGCTCCAAAGCGTCAGAAGATCGCTTGAAAGCCCACGGAATTCCGGTCTATGACCTGAACTCTGTGGGTTCTTTCGAGTTCTACATCGACGGTGCCGATGAAACCAACGAACGCCTTGAACTGATCAAAGGCGGCGGTGCGGCACTAACCCGCGAAAAGATCGTTGCCGCCTGTGCGAAAGAGTTCATTTGTATTGCCGACGACAGCAAGATGGTGCCGTTATTGGGCCAATTCCCGCTGCCGGTGGAAGTAATCCCAATGGCACGCAGCTATGTAGCCCGTGAAATTGTGAAGCTGGGTGGCGACCCGGTTTATCGCGAAGGCGTGATCACCGACAACGGTGGCGTCATTCTCGACGTTCACAATCTGAAAATTGCCTCACCGATGGAACTCGAAGAAAAGATCAATCAAATCACCGGCGTCATCACCAATGGCCTGTTCGCTCTTCGCCCTGCGGATGTCTTGATGCTCGGAACAGCCAACGGCGTAAAAACCCTTAAGGCTAACGGATAATGGCGAACTTTCTACGCAAACTTGTCAGCTACCTGCCAGGCACCAAAGCCTGGCAAAAGCGAAAGAAGCTTCAGGAGCTGCGGGTTCTGCTAAAAGCCCAAGGGCAAGACGTCTCTAACCTTAGTGACGATCAACTCGAATACGTGGCGATGGAAGTCCGTCGCCAAGTGAAAGAATCCACTCAAGAATCTACATCCTCGTCAGACAAGAAAACCCTTCACTAACGTCATAGCGCTTAATCCTTTTCTGCCCAGTAATAACCTGTCCGCTCTAGCTAACAAAATCGATAGACTCCTATAACACTTGAGTTACCATAGGAAGACCAGACACTGCAAAGCTGAGCTACTCATGGCATCTGATCACGTTCACGGCGTTATTTTCGACCTCGACGGCACCCTGGTCCATTCATCTCTGGATTTTCAGGCTCTAATGAATGCCGTTAAATGTCCTCCCGGCATCGATCTACTCAGCCATGTGAATGACCAGCCAGAAGCACAGAGAACAGCCTATCTCGAGTTAATTCAACACCACGAATTACAAGATGCCTACGATGCGAGCTGGATAGAAGGGGCGGAACTATTTGTCCAACAAGTCCGCGAGCAAGGACTGCCAATGGCGATTGTAACCCGTAACTATTCAGACGCCGCTCACCTGAAAATTTCTAACAACCAGATTCCCATCGACTTAATTATTACTCGGGAAGATGCACCTGCCAAACCGGACCCAACGGCGCTACTAAACATAGCCAAACAATGGCAGCTGGACCCCAAACACCTAATTTACGTGGGCGATTACCTCTACGACGTACAAGCGGCTGCGAATGCAGGCATGAGATCCTGCTTGTACGTCTCGGATGATCTGCCACACTACTCAGATCAAGCCGATATTGTGTTTAGCTGCTACCAGCAGCTGCATCAACGTTTATTCTCAGACTGAAGACACAACTACTGATCAGTTGCTTCGTTCATCCAACCAGTCGGCGCTCATTGCCCAAGCAAACTGAGAGGCACTGGAGCCACCGAATACGCCGGCATGACCGCCAGGCACCACGTAGAATGACTTATCCTGACTGCCCACCACATCCAGCAAGTGACGCGCGGCACGAATGCCGACAATCTTGTCGTTATCACCAGCAAATGACATCAAGTTCGCTTTGATATCGCTAAAGCTTGCGGTTCCGCCGTTGATTCGAACCCGCCCTTGGGCAAACTGATTGCCTACCGCCAACTTACTGATGATTTCCTGAATCATACCGCCAGGATAATCCGCCATATCCTCAAACCAATTGGACATCGTAGTGTGCTCAGACAACGCCTCACGATCACTAAGGGCGGTCAGTAAATCCCAATAACTGATTAAACTGCCAAGAGGGTTGGTCAACTTAAAGGACAACGCCACCAAACGACCAGGCACATGCAAATGTTCCGGCCGTACCATTGACTTCAACGGGGTATTATTCACACGAGACAACACCTTGGAAGCATGATGCATCACATTCAATAATTGTCCCGCAGGGCCCACTTGCCGAACATCAATAGGGCTTGCCACGGTCACTAGGTTTCTCAGATCCGGGTTCTTAGACCACGCCGCATACAGCAAGCAAAACAAGCCGCCCATGCAATAACCAAACAAGCTGAACTCTTTCTGGCCAGTTAATTCCTGAACCGATTCAATCGCCGCAGGCATCCACTCAGTCACATAATCTTCAAAGGTCAATCCAGCATGACTGCGATCAGGATCACCCCAATCAATCAAATAACAATCGTAACCTCGTGCCAGGTAATAACGTACCAGACTGCGAGTTGGCATCAGATCAAAAATTTGAGCAGTCGCCCCCAGCGGCGGCACGAAAACCAAAGGAATCTTCTTTTTCTCGGAACTGACAGGAACGCTTTCACCATCGACCACAATCGCATCTTCTTGCAATGGGTGATAACGCTTCAAACTCATCAAGCCCTTTTCACACACAACATCGTAGGCACTTTTATCTGACAGGATGAGATTGTCTTTATAAAGCATGCGTTCAGCGGCGTTATTGGCAATGATGAAGCCTTTATTAATCCACTCTTGGGACTTGGCTTTGCCCAATTTAATCAATCCATTCATATTCAACACGCGCATCTCCGAACAACGATTCCAAACAGTTATCCAGACATCCTCTTCCGAATAACAATTCATTTTTAACAAACTTGTTTTAATAGACTCGTCTTAACTAATAGCCTCAGTGTATCGACTCAGTCTAAAAATACATTGACCGTACAGACGAAACCGGTCGGTATATTCAGTCATTTTAATGATATCTAATGACAGAACACCATCAAAACAGTCCCGAATCACTAGAGTCCTCTCGTGATAACTTAAGCTCTCTGGTCATATACAACGCAGCAACGGCCCGGGCTTCTGTAATTTCATTGCCATTGGCGTATTCAATCGCCAAATCAAAATCCGTCGGCACCACTTCGATCGGTTCCGGCTCATCCCCTTCCAAACGCTCTGGATATAGCCCTGTCGCCACTACGACCTGTAGACGGTAGGACATGTAGCCTGGGGAGACCGTCATTTCAGTCAGAAATTCAATGTTCTCCGCACCATAACCAATCTCCTCTTTCAGCTCTCGATTGGCCGCATCAAAAATGGTCTCACCATGTTCAACAAGCCCTTTAGGTAAAGACAATTCGTAACTTTCCGTCCCGGCAGAATACTCTCGAATCAACATCACCTGATTTTGATCGTTGACCGCAACGATCATCACCGCGCCGGCATGATTGCCTTTAGGAACTAAACGCTCATAAGTACGTTCAACACCATTGCTGAACTTCAATTTCTGAGACTGAATCCGAAAAATTGCTGTATCCGCAATGATCTCTTCACTTAGAACACTGGGCTTGATGGGCGTTTTATTGGGCATGGCGACCTCGCTAGGAAACGAACAAAGAGGTCTTTATAATGAGTGAACTGAGTGGCGATTAAAAGCCAAATATGATTTTCTTCCACGATCTATTTGAGCCAATTCCATACCGTCACAACGCCTTGAAACCGGTACTTTATTAACCAAAGGTGCATTTTCTGATATGCCATCATCTTCAACAGCCTCCGTCAACTGGGATCAAATTGACACCGTGTTATTAGACATGGACGGTACTTTACTGGATCTCCATTTCGACAACCATTTCTGGCTCAACCACGTTCCTATGAGATATGCAGAACTGCAAGGCATTACGCTGGAACAGAGCAACGCGGAACTGGTCGAAACCTTTGATGCCTACCGAGGCCGTCTGGAATGGTACTGTCTCGACTTTTGGTCAGAGCAGTTGAAGCTGGACATCGCCGCCTTGAAGAAAGAAGTCGAGCACCTGATCGCCATTCGTCCCGGCGTCGAGCAGTTCTTACAGCAACTATCAGAGTCGCATAAACGCGCCGTACTGGTAACGAACGCACACCAAGGCAGCCTGTCACTGAAACTTGCTAACACCAACATAGATCGCTACCTCGACATGGTGATTTGCTCACACGACTTTGGAAAACCCAAAGAGGACCGTTCCTTCTGGCAGTCACTTCAAACGGTAGAGTCCTTTGACCCGGAGCGAACGTTATTTGTGGATGACAGTGAAAGCGTGCTCGACTCAGCCAGTGATTACGGCATTCGTCATCTTCGCGCGATTGTGAAACCGGACAGCAAACAGCCGGAAAACTTCGACCGACGTTACCCTGCGATCCTTGATTTTTCAGATTTACTCCCCATTTACTGAAATATCCCTAACTCATTCAATGAACGGTGTTCTGATAAATTCCAGAGCACCGTTCAGCAGCACTAACTTCAGGCCAGCTAATGGAAAAAAACGCCCCTCAAAATTCTGATAAAGTTCGTTTGGACAAATGGCTCTGGGCCGCACGTTTCTACAAAACACGGAATTTAGCCAAACAATTCATTGAGGGCGGAAAGGTTCATTACAACGGACAAAGAACCAAACCGAGTCGTTTTGTCGAAGTTGATGCGCTCATCACCTTACGTCAGGGACACACTGAGAAAACCGTACAGGTGTTGGCTCTGGAGGAAAAGCGCAAGAGCGCACCAGAGGCTCAAGCCCTCTATCAAGAAACCGATGAGAGCATCGCAAAGCGTGAGAAAGAAACCGCTCTACGCAAAAGCATGGGGGCAGCCGCCTTCATTATTGATCACAAACCGAACAAGAAAGAACGCCGACAGATCAGTCGTCTAAAGTCCGACATTTTTGAATAGATCGAGCGTCTACACTTAAAGCATTTCAAGAACATCCACCCTTTGGGTTTATAGCAAAAAGGTATCGTTAACTCATGAGTAATTCAGATCAGATCCAACGCTTTATGTTTGAACATCACGACATTCGTGGTGAATTGGTTGGTCTCGATGAAGCCTATCAGGCGGTAATCAACAAACATGATTACGCCGATTCCGTTAAAATCCTGCTGGGCGAATGGATGGCTGCGGCGTCCCTATTAAGTCAAATCCTGAAATTTGAAGGTTCTGTGATTCTTCAGGCTCGCGGCGCAGAAGGCATTGGCCTCCTGATGGCAGAATGTACTCATAAGCAACAAATCCGAGCCATTGCCCAGGTCAATGGAGACGTAACCACCACAAGCATCAAAGAGTTATTTGGTGCCGGTCATTTAGTCATCACTATTCAGCCGTCCAAGGGCAGCCGTTATCAAGGCATTGTACCGATGGACAGTGACTCTCTGGCAGAATGTCTGGAGCACTATTTCCAACAGTCAGAACAGTTACCAACACGCATTTGGCTACAAGCCGATAGAAAGCGAGCAGCCGGACTGTTTTTACAAAAACTCCCAACCGAACAAGATGCCACCGACAGCGAAAAAGAAGAAAGCGATAATCAATGGCAACATGCGGTAACACTGGCAGATACCATCAAAGCCGAAGAACTGTTGAATCTCGATAATGAAACGATATTACATCGTCTCTACCATGAAGAAGACATTCGGTTATTCGACATCGAAGACATTGAATTCCATTGCACTTGCTCAAGAGAGCGTACCGCCGAGTCCATCAAAACCGTTGGAAAAGAGGAATTATTGAGCATTCTTGAGGAAGAACCAGAGATCAAGGTTACCTGTCAATTCTGCAACGAAACCTATCGTTTCGATCAGGTCGACGTTATCGCACTGTTTGAGGGCACCCACTCTGGTGAAGGGCAAAATTCACAAGATGGCTCTGTTCACTAAGACGAGCTAACGTGAAGAATTTGTTGCGTTTTCAAGAATCATTCACATTAACACACACTTTTTTTAGCGTTAACGATAATTTTCTGGCATAATGCCGCGCCTAAAAGTTTATCATGCTCGACTCGCTGAGCGAGTCGAGAAGGTGTTTATTCGGTCACTGCTCTTGAGCAGTTGTTCATTTTATCCGGGGAAATAACAGAATGACCACAACAAGTGACAAGGTTAACTACAACCTATCATCTGCAATACTGGTAGAAGAAGCGCTTGCTCGCGGAGAAGGCCGTCTAGCTGCTAACGGTTCTCTAGTTGTTGAAACTGGTAAGCGTACTGGTCGCTCACCAATGGATCGTTTCATTGTTCAAGAGCCAAGCACTGCAGACGCAATCGATTGGGGCAACATCAACCGCCCATTCGACGCAGATAAGTTCGATGCCCTTTGGGAGCGTGTTGAAGCTTACCTAGCTGAGCAAGATTCTTTCGTTTCTGACGTTCACGTTGGCGCGGATCCTGAGCACTACCTACCTGTTCGCATGACTACGCAAACAGCTTGGCAGAACTTGTTCGGTCGCAATCTGTTCATTCGTCCAACCGAATACAACCCTAAAAACAAACAAGAATGGCAAATTCTTAACGTTGCTGGTTTTGAGTGTGTACCTGAGCGTGACGGCACTAACAGCGACGGCTGCGTCATCATCAACTTCGCAGCACGTAAAGTTCTTCTTGCCGGTATGCGTTACGCAGGTGAGATGAAGAAAGCGATGTTCTCTGTACAGAACTTCCTTCTTCCTGAAAAAGACGTGCTACCAATGCACTGTTCTGCAAACGTTGGCGAAGACGGCGACACTTGCCTATTCTTCGGTCTGTCTGGCACAGGTAAAACTACCCTTTCTGCAGACCCTGAGCGTTACCTAATCGGTGACGACGAGCACGGTTGGGGTGAAGGTACTGTATTCAACCTGGAAGGTGGTTGTTACGCGAAATGTATCGATCTTAGCCAGAAGAACGAACCAATCATCTGGGACGCAATCCGCTTCGGCGCGATCGTTGAGAACGTAATGATCGACAACGATACTCGTCTACCAGACTACAACGACGTATCTCTAACCGAGAACTCTCGTTGTGCTTACCCTCTAGAACACGTTGAGAAGCGCGTTGAAGAGAACCTGGCAGGTGAGCCAAAAGCAATCGTTTTCCTAACGTGCGATATGACAGGTGTTCTTCCTCCTGTTTCTATCCTGACCAAAGAAGCTGCGGCATACCACTTCCTAAGCGGTTACACAGCATTGGTTGGTTCTACCGAAATGGGTTCTGAAGCTGGTCTTAAATCGACTTTCTCTACTTGCTTCGGTGCACCGTTCTTCCCACGTCCAGCAGGCGAATACGCAGAGCTTCTAATGAAGCGTATGGACGCATTCGGCTCTAAAGTTTACTTAGTAAACACTGGTTGGACTGGTGGTGCTTACGGTAAAGGCGGTGAGCGTTTCAGCATTCCAACAACTCGTGCAATTATCGCTGCAATCCAAAGCGGTGCTATTGCTAACGCTGAGACAACTCGCCTACCTATCTTCAACCTGGACATCCCAACTGAAGTTCCAGGCGTAGAAAGCAAGCTTCTTAACCCAGCTGAGTGTTGGGCTGACAGCGCAGCTTACCAAGACACTGCACGTAACCTTGCTGGTCAATTCGTTGAGAACTTCAAGAAGTTCGACGTCTCTGACGAGATCGTTAATGCAGGTCCAACTCTAGACTAACTCTTCTTTAGAGAAGTACTAGAGACAAAAAAGGCGGGATCAATTTTGATCCCGCCTTTTTTATGCCCGATTATTAAGCCTAAGAAAATGCGATTTAAATTTCCTTCTCTGAATAAGCTCGCAGAAACTCACGATCAGGATCTGTAATACGGGTAAACATCAACCCCGTCTTGAAACCAACACTGGACGCCACGGCGTAGCGCACTTCGACAATGGCCTCGATCTGCTTTTTATGCTCTCGATAGATCAAAGGCATTCGAACGAACAATTTTGTACCATTCGGAAACGAAGTATCAGCAATAATCTGAAGCCCACCAGCCGACACATTATCAGTCTTCGCTCGTGACCACTTACCGGACAGATCCTGAAAGCTAACAGTCCAAAACGCCATTCTTCTTGCATCTCTACGACGGTTACTACTTCCGCTATCTTCGGATAGATCAGTGATTGCAAAGGATTCTGTCATACTGCTATTTTTTCTAATTGGTTAAATTTCTGACTCGACATACGTTAATAAATATCACGCATAATAACGACCAATTTTTGTAAGAGTTTGGTAATCATCGTGTTACCAACAAGACCTTTTAGTCTTCTATCAGCCAACCCAATAGTACCTTCTGATACTCCTTACTCAAAGGGTACAAATGCCCCTCGGAGGATAAAAATTCCAGCTGAGCCCCAGGTATAGCCTGAGCCATATGAAACACAAACTCCTTAGGAACGAGCTTATCCTCTCCCCCCTGCACCAGCAAAACCTGAGAGCTTACATCTCGTAACCCAAAAGGCCAGGGCTGCCATTGCGTTGTAAGATCCTGTATGGCCCCATGAGCCCCCTGGGCAAACGCCTCTTCCTGATTTAATAGAAACAACGCCTTAACACCCGGTTGCTCCAAAATAGTTCTATCCGAGAGAGACACCTCTTGTTCCGTAACCTTAAAATAGACATTTGGCAGTTTATGACTGGCCCAGCCAACCATAGAAATCAATCCGTGAAATAATCGAGGCGTTTTATCGGACAGCAGCGGTCCTGGTCGATGGTATTGCTTCATAAGCGCTTTAGCACTTGGCATTTCTCCAAAATTGGAATAACTCGATGCCACCACCACTCGACGAACCAACGCCGGATAATAAGAAGCAACCGCCAGCGACGGAGGTCCTCCGCTGGACCACCCCATCAAAGATACTGGCTGATTTAGCCCCAACCTTTGGTAAAGCCACTTCGTATCCTCCGCATAATCCGACAGTGAATACTCCGCTTTATAATCCGAGCAACCAAACCCCGGACGCTCTAGAACATATAAAGTAATGCCTGCGCTTAGCGCATAATCATGAAAAAATAGTGCTTCAAATCGGGAGCCAGGATTCCCGTGTGCATAAAATACAATACGCTGATTTGAAGCCCCCACACGACTCCATGAGATTTGGCGCCCCTGCTGATTCCTGGCCTGAAATTGTTCATAACTGCCGTAACGCAAGGACAGCTCATCAGGCAATGGCGCACACAATTCGTCAGCTACCACTTCAATATAGCAGCCGAGAAATAGCATCATAAATACCAACAATCGGAAAGCACTGTTAATTCTCAAAAAGAAAATATTAACCATTGAGTCAACTTTTTAAATCCAATACCATTCATCATATTTGTGATAAATCTACGATAATTAGCATTAAAACGTAAGCAGAGAACTCATAGATGACCTACCCAAGAGATATGATTGGCTACGGCCAGCACACCCCAGATCCAAAGTGGCCAAATAAGGCCCGAATCGCAGTCCAATTCGTAATTAACTATGAAGAAGGCGGTGAGAACTGCATCCTGCATGGTGATAAAGCGTCCGAAGCGTTCCTGTCAGAAATCGTAGGAGCACAAGCGTTGGAAGGCGTTCGCCATATGAATATGGAATCCATTTACGAATATGGCAGCCGAGCTGGCTTCTGGCGCCTTCATCGCATGTTCACCGAACGTAACATGCCGGTAACAGTGTATGGTGTGGCAACCGCGTTAGAGAAGAATCCGGATATTGTAGCTGCAATGAACGAAGCCGATTGGGAGATAGCATCACACGGCCTCAAATGGATCGATTATCAGTACATCGACAAGGAAGTAGAACGCGAGCATATCCAACAGGCTATCGATATCCACACAAAAGTAACCGGACAACGTCCACAAGGCTGGTACACAGGACGCATGAGCCCAAACACTCGTGATTTAGTCGTTGAAGCCGGTGGATTCATGTATGACTCAGACGCTTACGCCGATGACCTACCCTATTGGTCGCACGAACACAAAGATCACCTGATCATTCCATACACCTTGGATACAAACGACATGCGCTTTGCCACCAACCAAGGGTTTAACTCAGGCGATCAGTTTTTTAGTTACTTAAAAGACTCTTTTGATGTTTTATACGCTGAAGGAGAAACCGCACCGAAAATGATGAACATTGGCCTACATTGTCGATTGGTCGGTCGTCCTGGTCGTGCAGCCTCTTTAATGCGATTCCTGGACTATGTTCAGTCTCATCAGGATGTATGGGTTACCCGAAGAATTGATATTGCTGAACACTGGCACACACACCATAAGCCTAAGTAAACTCAGCACGATAAGATAACCCTTACCCAGAAACGAAAAAAGCCACGCTGGAGAAACCTCTCCAGCGCGGCTTTTTATTTTGAATCAGGATTGGACTGCTGATTACTTAGCTATTCACCAAGATGTTTCGGCAAAACCAAGTTCAGAACAATTGCAGCAATCGCTGCAAGGCCGATCCCCTTCAGCATCAAATCACCCACTTGCAACGCCATTCCACCAATACCAAACACCAGAGTTACCGCAACAATCACCAGGTTACGAGGCGCGGTAAGATCCGCTTGTGCTTTCACCAGTGTATTCATCCCAATCGCAGCAATGGTGCCGAACAACAAAATCAGGATACCACCCATCACAGGCACAGGAATGGTCGATAACATCGCACCCAGCTTACCGCAGAAGGACAATACGATGGCAAACACCGCCGCCCAAGTCATGATCACAGGGTTAAAGGCTTTCGTAAGCGCAACCGCACCAGATACCTCGGAATAGGTAGTGTTTGGTGGACCACCCACCAGTGCCGCAGCGGAAGTCGCCAGACCATCACCCAACATAGTGCGATGCAAACCAGGCTTTTTCAAAAAGTCTTTGTTTGCTACAGCACTTATCGCCGTCACATCACCAATATGCTCCACCGCTGGCGCAATTGCGATTGGCAAGATATACAGCACCGCCTGCCAGTTCCACTCAGGTAAAGTAAAATTCGGTATCACAAACCAAGCCGCTTCGTTCACCGCCTTGAAATCCACCATGCCATAGGCAATTGCTGCTGCATATCCTGCAATGATTCCGCTCAAAATTGGCAATAACCGGAACAAGCCCTTCGCAAACACCGACACACCGATAGTGACAAACAATGAAATCGCCGCAACAACTAACGCATCCGTTTGATCAACCAACTGAGCCGAACCATCACCGGCTTGCCCCATCGCCATATGAACAGCCACTGGCGCCAAACCAAGACCAATCACCATGATCACAGGCCCAACCACAACTGGCGGTAATAAACGATGAATAAATCCTTGTCCACGCCACGCGATCAGTGCACTCAGTACCATGTACAACACACCTGCGGCCGCCAGACCTGACATGGTCGCAGCTATGCCCCATGTTTGGGTGCCATAAATAATCGGTGCGATGAACGCAAAAGACGACGCCAAAAAGACCGGCACTTCTCGTTTCGTCACCAACTGAAAAATCAGGGTACCGATCCCGGCCGTAAATAATGCCACAGCAGGATCCAAGCCCGTTAAAATAGGCACTAACACCAAGGCGCCAAATGCCACAAACAGCATCTGACCGCCCAGCAGCGCAGTCTGCCAGGTTTTCATGTTATTCATTCAGTTTTCCTTGTATCAGGTAGTAGAGCGTTGGTTCTTATTAGAATCGATTATCGAGTACCAAAGATTTTATCACCGGCATCGCCCAAACCAGGGATGATATAAGCGTTCTCGTTCAAGTGACTATCAACTGATGCCACATACAAATCTACATCAGGATGCGCTTCTTGCACCTTAGCCACACCTTCCGGAGCAGCTACAAGGAACAAGCCCATGATTTTGGTACAACCCGCTTTCTTAAGCAGATCTACGGTAGCAATGAATGAACCACCCGTTGCCAACATAGGATCAATAATCATCGCCACACGCTGATCGATGTCTTTTACCAGTTTTTCAAAGTAATAAACAGGTTCAAAGGTTTCTTCATCACGATACAAGCCAACCACAGAAATCTTGGCACTAGGCATCATCTCAAGGACGCCATCCAACATCCCGATGCCTGCACGAAGAATAGGTACGACAGTTACTTTCTTGCCCTTCAATTTTTCAACTTCAGCAGGTCCGGACCAACAATCCACCGTTACCAATTCAGTTTCAAAGTTCGCCGTTGCTTCATAGGTTAAAAGTGCACCAATTTCTCCCGCTAACTCACGGAAACGCTTAGTGCTGATCTCTTTTTCACGAAGAATGGATAATTTATGTTGGACAAGGGGATGCTTAATTTCATGAACAGCCATGAAGAACTCCAATTAATGCGATGGGCGATGAAAGAAAAGTATTGCCAGATAGGTATAGACTAGCAAAGCTAATGCCACCACCTGACTAATTGGGCAGCTATTTTGCCAAAGGGCGCGTCCGAAGAAAAGCTGTCTTCACAGTCAAAACAAGCTTTTCGTCTGAATTTGTCGATTTTTTGAACAAACAAAACCGTACCTCACGTCACATTTTTACAAAACTTATAATTTCATTTTCTAGACGCAGTGTTATTATCGAAGCAACAATCTAATTTTATCGATACATCTTTCGTTCATATTCATACAAAAATAATAAAAACAGGATGCCAGTCGTGACCAAGCAATTCGTCTATCGCACTTCCATTGTTCTATTTTCTGCAATTCTGACTGCCTGCGGTGGCGGCGGTGGAGGTGGAAGCTCAGACAACACTTTCAAGGGTACGTTTTATGACAGCGAAGTGTCGGGTTTAAGATATGTATCGCCCTCTTTTTCCGGAAAAACAGATAGCAAAGGCCGCTTCGACTATGAACCAGGAGAAACTATTAGCTTCTATATCGGCGACATGCTCCTAGGCACCACAACAGCTCGACAAGCGGTAACACCTATAGAAATCATTGATAGCGTCTATCAGGATGTCATTGAAGAAACCACAACAGACACTACGACGCCAGAAGACCCAGATGCAGAGCCGCAACCTGAACCGGAGCCAGAAACAGATCAAGAGCGAGAAGCTAGAGAAGCCAAGGAGCTAGCTGAATTCACAGAACGAAGAGAAAAGAGACGCGACCGTGGTACGATCAACATGGTTCGCTTTTTAATGAGCCTCGATTCAGATAAAAACCCTGATAACGGAATCCAAATTTCAAATTCCGTCCACAGTTTATTCACCCAAAACAATATCGCTACACCTTACTTTCACAATACCCTGATTGAATTTGGCAAGTCGGATGAAGTTATTAACATCCTAAGCCAAGTTCAAGGAGTTCAGTCTGCATCGAATATTGAGACACTCACATCAGCTGAGGAAGCAAGATTTCATTTCGGAACAACCTTAAAGAAAAAACTAGGAAAAACGGATACCGACCGCGATGGTGTTCCTGATGTAATTGATCAATCTCCTAAAAAAGCCGAAATGTATTCAGATATTGATGGCGATGGCACCCATGACAGCAGCGATGCATATCCGGAGAACCAATTAGAATCGCAAGATACTGACGGAGATGGTACTTGCAGCGAAGAGGATGGCGAGCTAGAGCAAGCATTAATTGATTTTGAGACCAACAACCGACCTAAATGTATCAGTGACTTTTATACCATCAACTTAACGGCTGACACGGGCTATTGCCCATTAGATGAGAATGGCAACCCTCTCGACTGTACCGGAAAATACCGACTTTGTGTTGATCTTGATTCAACCGATGATAAATCCGAGTGCATCGCCGGTGACGGCTGGGGTGACCGAAGTGATCGTTTCCCTACTGACAAGCTTGACAATATAGATTCGGATAACGACTTATACGGTGATAATGCCGAAATTCAATTCTGGGCTGAACGAGACCCAACGGTTGTTGACCCTCACCTGAACAAAAACATTGGCATCGATACCGATGGAGATGGTTATTACGATAAAAGTGAAAAATACCCGAATAACCCAAATGAACACGCGGACGAAGATAAAGATGGCTTATGTACAGCCGCTGAAGTTGCTCAAGCGAAAGCTGATTTCAAGGAAGGCAAAGCACCCAAGTGTGTTTCCGATAGTTTTATAATCAAGAAAGCAAGGCTTCTCGAATGTCTAGCTCTAGGATCAGATCATGCCACAAGTTGCGCTGCCTCCATCTGTCCTAGGGAGCTAGATGAGAATGGAAATATAGTTATAGAGGATAATAAAGAAAAATTAGACGAGAATTGCGTTGGCGGCTTTAAAATCTGTTTAGACCTTGATGGCGATGGTGTTTGTATTGCTGGCGATGGATTTGGTGATAATGACGATGCCTTTGATAAAAATCCCTCAGAACAGATAGATGCCGATAATGACGGCTATGGTGCCAACGAGGACCCAAACGATAACGACCCTAATGTAGGGCTCGATTCGGATAAAGATGGGGTATTCGATCATGACGATGAGTTCCCCTCGGATGCAAATGAACATACAGATACCGATGGGGACGGGTTTGGTGATAACGGTGACGCCTTCCCTAATTACCCTTATGAGTGGTTAGATTTTGACAGGGACGGTGTTGGTGATAACACAGACTACTTTATTTTGGACCCTACCGAGTATCTCGACTCTGATAATGATGGTGTAGGTAACAACGCTGACCTATTCCCTCTTCACAAAGACTACTCTATAGATACTGACTCGGATGGAATGCCTGACGAGTGGGAGACACTGTATGGTCTAAAACCATTAGTAAGTGAAAATGCATTCGCTGATTCAGACAATGATGGCATCACCAATCTTCAAGAGTTTATTAATGGGACGATTCCTACCCTTCCTGATGAAGGAGAGTCCAAATCACCGTCCGATGCTAATACCCTTCATTCTTGGAGCTATCGCGATATCTATACAGGTAAAAACCTGTTTAGAGCCTTTGCAACTCAAGATGCCTCATTAATTGAAGTGATGAATCTAGGCGAAACAGATGCAAATAGCTCGGTAATTGCTCATAACGGCATTGCCTACACCACCCAATCGGGTGCAATGAAGGCAACGAAAGTAGCCACTCAGTCAGAAATTTGGACTGGAACAAATGTTTCAGCCGATCCAGACGCATTATCGCTCAATGAATACTCTATCTGGATAACCAACAATTCGTTTTCTTCAGTAAATATCAATAACGGGCTAAGAACACCGAACTTTAACTTACCTAACTTTCCAAAAGACAAGGAAACCCTCAAAGACTTTATTATCTATCAACCGGATGAAGAGTCTGACACAACCAAGCGTTATCACTTAACTAAAAACAAAACCATTAACTTCCATCCTGCGGTATTTAAGACCGTCAGCTATAAAACAGCTGGATCAGATGACATAGTCACAGCACGTCGAAACAAGTCTAAGTTGTATCAGGATCATTCTTACATCTATCAAGTGATTCGAGACGAGCTAGGCGGCAATGGTTATTTGACCAATGAAATTCAACTCGCTATTTACAACAAAGAGAACGGACAACCTCTACAGAAACTGACTTTTGACGAAGACGGACAGGTGGTAGACGATGAGCCTGAAGATACAGAAATCACGCTAGACACCGACTTTATGGGTATAGCCGAAGCTGAAAGTAATTGCGGAATTAACCTACAAAAGAAAGATCTTATTCTTGTTCAGTGTTATTCCTCGACAGACCATAAAGTATACGCTGTTGCTCACAATAGAAATTATGCTGTCCCTGGTGTCGAGCGTTACACACTCATTAGTACAATTGACTTAAGCGATTATCCGACTGACTTTTTATCAATGGAATCCATTAGCGAAGACAGCCACGTATTAGTACTAACCAATAATTATGTACTAACGATAGATACAACCAATACGAAGGTTAGTGGAGAGCTTGGGCTTTCGGCACAATTAATAAATAACGACCCAGGTTTCCAAGGGGCGAACGGGCGCATCATCCCTCTTCAGACCAACAACAATATGTCATCTGCGTATATAGCCAGCTTCGATAACTTCACTGTATTTGCAGTGAATGGCGGGATAACAACAATTCCTGAGTCACTGGAGGCAATAGATGAAGTCGGCTTAATCTACACAAGAGATGACTCTAATGAGGTTCATGCCTATCGATTGAATGAGTCAGACAACGAAATCCCTAATTGGTGGAAACGCACGTTCGACTTGAATATCTTTAATACTACGAATGACTTTACCTACTCAGTGCCTGACGGTGGAGACACACCAGTGGTGGACAATGCAGATATTGTTGACGCCGATGGGGACAACTTTTCACTAATAGACGAGTATCAAAACCATACAGATCCGACAGTAGCAAATCAAAATAATGATTCAGCTAACTGATCGTTAATAAAATCTGTCAGCAAAGCCGCTCACCTGAGCGGCTTTTTTATGCAGATCATTTCTTACCTGACTATCAACAATCAACAATCAACAATCAACAATCAACACGGCAGTCTAGTTGGCCAAACCTCAGACTAATGTAGAATTAAACAAAACAGGAATAGGAAATACACAGGAAAAAACGGGGCACACACAGCTCAAAAACTTGGTAAGTTCATAGCTTCAGGAAAGCCGTGTGGTTGATGGTCAACACCTAGCCTTGTTGAGTCATCAAGCCCCTTAAAAAGTACAACTCTCGTTGTATTACTCGGAGGGAGTATAAAAACAGAACACCGGAGCGCGGCGTTGCAATCACCAAAACCGTGCCCCACGTCCATTCCCATGGTCGGTAACGGACGTAGTATGACATCTCACTTTATTTGACTTACGCCATTACTTCGACAACCAGCCAATCACTTGCTGACGTTCTTCTTCCGTCATTTGTGTCAGGTTGCCTAACGGCATGTATTTGGAATTAATGACTTCCACTAACTTAGGTTTCAAGAGGTTCACCTGATCCAGCGTTTCAAGCATTACACCGGCCGGAGGCGACGCAAACCCGGCTTGCGTTGGCGATGCCGCATGGCAGCTAGCACAACGTGCTTGAATAATCGCCATACCTTGCTGATCAGTGAAGCCTGCAACAGCCTCTTCATTCACTTCCACCGGCTTTGGTGCAATCCAAACAGCAACGCCCGCCATCATGATGACTGCGATCACCAGAATGGATGGTTTGAATTCACCACGATGACGCAAGTTAAAGAAGTGGCGAGCAAAAGCCAAAATGAAACAGATCGCAGACAACACCAACCAGTTCAGCTCATGGGAATAGGTCATTGGGTAGTGGTTACTGATCATGATGAAGATCAGAGGCAGCGTGAAATAGTTGTTATGGGTTGAGCGCAGTTTTGCAAAGGCCCCGTATTTCGGGTCCGGCGCTTCGCCACGCTGTACCGCTTCTACTAACGCGCGCTGAGAAGGCATGATCCCAAGGAACACGTTGCCCGCCATGATGGTGCCAATCAACGCACCGACATGAATGAAGGCACCACGCGGAGAGAACACTTCACTGGCAAACCACGCCATAAACACTAAGAAAGAGAACAACACCAAGCCAAACGCTTTACCATTATGGCGCAACGGCGTTTTAACCAACATTTCATATACCGCAAAGCCTACTGCGATGTAGCCCATGCCAAGGCCGATGGCTTGCCATTGGGTCAGCTCAAGACGAGAGTTATCGATCAAGAAACTTTCTGCACCGATGTAGTAAACAATCCACAACATGGTCATACCGGTTAACCAGGTAGTGTACGCCTCCCACTTAAACCAGTGCAGGTTTTCCGGCATTTTTTCAGGCCCTAACTTGTACTTGGCCACCTCATAGAAGCCACCGCCATGAATGGCCCACAAGTCACCACCGATGCCTTTGTCTTTCTTCCATTGCGGCGGATTTTCAAGACTGTTGTCCAACCACACAAAGTAGAAAGACGCACCAATCCAAGCGATCCCCGCTATCACATGAAACCAGCGGAAGAATAAATTCGCCCACTCTAATAGATACGCTTCCATTAAGCCGCTCCTACTTCTTTATTTTTGTTAGCTTCCGAGACACTTGAATTGTCACGGTCGTGAACACAGTTACCCGCCACATAAGTCGCACGTACAGCACGGTCATCACCGAGAATGATCATCGCGAACAGCTTCTCAGCCAAGGTCTTACACTTCGACTGCTTTAAGCTCATCAGCGGTGTACTGTTGAAATCCAGTACTGCGAAATCGGCTTCATTGCCTTCTTTGAAGGAACCAATTTTGTCTTCTAATTGAAGCGTCTTGGCATTACCCAAGGTGGCAAGATACAAGCTCTTCAATGCCGACAACTTGTTGCCATTCAACTGAGTCACTTTATAGGCTTCATTCAAAGTTTGGAGCATAGAGAAACTGGTACCACCGCCCACATCGGTAGCCACACTGTAAGCCACCTGCTCCTCTTCCAGCTCTTTGATGTCCAGCAAGCCACTGCCCAAGAACAAGTTAGAAGTCGGACAGAAAGAGACACTCGACCCGGTTTCACGGAAACGCTGATGCTCACGCGGTGTTAAATGAATACCATGCGCAAAGACACTGCGTTTACCCAACAAACCGTATTGATCATAAACGTCCAGATAGTCTTTGCTGTCCGGGAACAACTCCTGAACAAAGGCCACTTCGTCTTTGTTTTCCGAAATGTGCGTTTGCATGTACACATCCGGGTACTCTTCCATCAACTGACCGGCTTTTTGAAGCTGCTCTTCGGTTGAGGTAATGGCAAAACGTGGCGTTACCGCATACAACTGACGGCCATTGTTATGCCAGGCTTCAATTAACTCCTTGCTGTCTTGATAACTGCTTTCCGGAGTATCACACAAGAACTCCGGCGCATTGCGATTCATCATCACCTTACCGCAGATCATACGTGTGTTACGTTGCTCAGATGCTTCAAAGAACGCCTCTACAGACTGCTTATGCACTGTGCCGAACACCAACGCTGTGGTGGTGCCGTTCTTAAGCAATTCATCCAGGAAGAAGTTGGCAATGTTTGATGCGTACTCTTTGTCTTCAAACTGACGCTCTGCCGGAAAGGTGTAGTTATTCAACCAATCCAACAATTGCTCGCCGTAAGACGCAATCACTTCTACTTGAGGAAAGTGAATGTGAGTATCAATCATCCCAGGAATGATCAGGTGATTTTTGTACTCAACCACAGGAATGTCCGAAGACAGTGATGCCAAAACGGCGGCGGCCTCACCTACTTGCGATACCTTACCGTTTTCAATCAGCAAGGCGCCGTCTTCAAAGAATTGGTAGGCATTTTCACCATCCACATCCGGGTCGGACAGGAAGTGCAGAATAGCGGCTCGATAAACAGTCGGGCTCTGTGCATTCATTTGATTCAATCTCTCTAATCAGCTTTTTGTTGATCCATAGTGCCTAGAAGGCTAAAGATCTATCGTTATGTTCAGTGCTTTATCGAAGAAAAACTCTTCGCAGTTATTACCTTCGCCCTTGCGATCCACCACCAGGAAGTCACACACTTTGTTCAATCCAAGGACGGGGTGATGCCAGGTATTCAAATGGTAATTAATACCCTGCGTGCCCTTAGCCAAAAACAAGTGCAAATGCTCAGGGGTTAGCGCTTCCACCGAATCAGCCACCAGCACCAAATAATCTTCACCAGACAGAGGATGAAATGACTGACTGCCTCGCGGATGACGCTCCATCATCTCGATGTTCATCGGCATCGAGCGAGGTTGCGCGCGAAAGATATTGATTACAGCCGTATCTTCCGGCGATGACAATTGCACCTTAGCCAAGGAATCGTAACGCTCAGTATTGCCGCCATTAATCATGATCAGATTATCTTGGGAAATATTCCCAGTCTGATCTTCTATCTCAACCACATCACCAAACGGCGCAAACGCCTCTTTGGTTAATGGCTTTGGTGTTAACTTGTAGCTAGTCATTAACTGCCTCGATACGTCGAGATACCGTAAGCGGATACCAGAAGCGGCACATGATAATGCTCTTCCGGCTTCTCAATACGGAAATCAAAAGTCACCACTGGGTAGAAACAGGTCTTACCTTGCTTCTCAAAATACGGGTCCGTCGCAAATTCAATGCGGTAGATCCCTTTTTCACGTTGCTGACCATCCAACCAGTCGGTAATGCGGCCATCGGCATTGGTTTCACCAGACGCAATCTCAACCAGCTCGCCATCAATTTGCTTGTACAGCTTTACAGCCATACCTTGAGCCGGGCCACCAAGGTTGGTATCTAGAACATGTGTTGTGATAGGGCTTGCCATCGTTAAGTCATCCTTCTAGTAAAGAGCGTTTTACCTCGGTAAATCCGCTCTTATAGATTCATAATCAGCTTATCGTTCAGAAACCTTGGTTTCAGGATTCACATCCGTCGGTAATAACTTATTGATACGGATTGCGGTAATCTTTGCTTGCTCACCGGCTGCAGTTTGCAGCTCCTGTTCGCGAGAATTTGGCAAACGACTCTGCAAAATTTCCAACATTTCTTCAGCGCTTTTACCGGTAGCACACACGATAAAAATAAAGCCGTTTTGCTGTTCGTACTGAGTATTACCATCCGCCAACGCCTGAATGGTTGCTTCATTCGCTTCATTAACCGAGGACTGCTCACCCGAGGCCAACTTCTTGGTATGAGCAAACTTTTTACGAAGGCTGCTGACATCACCAATTTTCGGGTGACCTTCAAACGCTTCTAGAAAATCTGCTTCACCTAAGCCATTCCAAACCTCTAATGCCACTTCCTGACATTGAGCGATGGACACAAACGGACGACGCGCCACCATGCCCTCAATCCAACGGGAAGAAGTACAGCAGTTCTCAAACGCAAAACGCGCATCCTCCTCCGACAGATTATTTAGCTGACTCAAGGTGTAGGTTAGCTCGCTCATACAGGAAAACCCCAAAGGCGAAGTCTGCTAATCCCACCATCTGGATACATCTTGATACGCACATGAGTAAAGGCCGCTTCACCACTGACCAATTCGTCTTTAAAAGTATGCTCACGGTCTTCGTACAACTTGGTTCGACCTATGATTGGCTGCCAATTGATGTCGGCGTTGTTTTTCGTAGTAAGGGTTGCCGCACTCTCGCCACCCTCTTGATTCACAGAAAGTGCATCCGCATGGGCATCGGCTTTCAGCATCTCGATGTCTTTGGCTTGCGCTTCGGTTAATACCGCACCTTCGATAGAGAAGGCATCCGGGTAGTTACCTTTAAAGTGACAGGTATCCACAAGAATCTTTTGGATCGAACCTTTCGCCGCCAATTGAAGAATGTACCAATCGTTATCACGATCTACCGTTGCATCACCAATGGCACGACGACGTTTGGTTTCCCAACCATCACCCATATTGGCGCCGCGCTCAGGCATGATCAGGTTTTCCATGTGACTGAAAAACATGTCTGAACAGACCAATGGGCGTGCACCGTTCTTGATGTAAGCAAGGTCCACCGGCTCACCTTTAAGGAACCAACCCCAATCCGGCGCGATGTCACCATACACACGCAAACGCGCCACACCACCGTCTGGGTAGATATGGAAACGAACGTGCGTCCAAACGCCTTCACTGTCTTCATCAACAACGGCATCAATCAGGTTTTCACTGCCTGGCTGAACTTCTGTAATTGGTACGATTTCAGTCCATTCAGTACTCTCGTCCGGCTCACCTTTGATACGACAGGCTTCCATCGAAACCTTCTGAGGTGCGTTACCCAAGAAATGATTGGTATCGGCATTAATGCCTACGATTTTGCCCTGTGCACCCAATTTAATGATGCACCAGTCGTGGTCCAAACCATCAGACGACGAACCGTCAGGGCGGAAACGACGACGGCGAGATTCCCAGCCGTCCATCCACTTACCGCGATCCGTGTATTTATCATCAATAAAAACGCCACGACCCGGCTTCAGCAGGTTTTCCATCTCAGCGAAGAAATCATCACTGCATGACAGGGTTTGACCACCCAAACGACGACTTGCTAAATCGGTGTATCTTTCAGAAAAGCGATTTGTTTCTACTTTCAATGACATCAGTTCTACCTACTCATAACCCTAGATGAGATAGCCCCTAGATAAGAGCTGTCTTTAATTTCTACTATTTCAATTTCGCACTTGGCGCTTAATTCAAGAGCAAGATCACTATCTGTTTTCTGAAACAGCAGCATGGATGCTGCGGTAGTTCAGAGGCACATGGATGTGCCTTCTGAACGGTGAAAGAAAATACGATAGAATCTTGCTCAGCAAATATGTCGGGAAGTTCAAAGCAACTTTCTGTCGACGTTTAAAAAAGAATTAACTTTTAACCGTCGTATTCTTTATGGTTTCATTCTTAACAGTAAGCACCGCACCTTGCCCTTCCGTGTTGACCTCAGCACCTAACTCGCTGCCCAGCTCTTGCTTAATATCTTTCCAGGCCAGCCCACGTTTTTGTTGCGTCACCTTGCCATCGTTTTCAATGGCAATGAGTTCACCGGCGATGGACACGGCCACTTCCATCGGAAGTTTGCCCGGCACTTCACTCAAGCCAACCGGGCATTTGATCTGGTTAATTTCATCCAATGAAAAGCCGCGATGTTCAAGGCGCTTAACGAAACGCTGAGCTTTGGTGTCCGAACCGATCAGCCCAACATGACGCAATGCGTTACCGGCTTGCAGACGCTTCAACGCCGCCACACATAATTCATAATCTAACTGATGATTATGAGTCAGAATCAACACGTCCGCTCCTTCCGGCAAGGTAGCAATCTCACCACAAGGATCGTCCGTGACGACTTTGGAAACATTGGCAGGCACAGACGCAGGAAACTCCTCTTCACGAGAATCCACCCACGTCACTTTGCATGGCAGACCAGAAAGAATCGACACCAAAGACTTCGCCACATGACCGGCACCAAACAGACCAATGTTGAACTGACAACCGGCAAAGGTTTCCACCAACACCGTGGCACTGCCGCCGCAGCACTGACCTAAAGAAGCACCTAAAGGAAAATGCTGGATTTCTTGAACAGAACGACCTTCGGCAATCATTTCACGGGCTTTGTTGGTCACCACAAATTCGAGATGACCACCCCCAATGGTGTCGAAGGTAGCATCACCGGTAATGACCATTTTGGAGCCCTGATCCCTTGGCGTAGAACCTGTGCATCCCAAGACCGTAATCAAGGCATAAGCCACACCCGACTGCTGACAGTGTTGAATCGCATCAAACCACTTCATCGCAGGCGAGAACTTTTTATTTTCAAAACGGTTACTTTCAAAACTGCCATCATCAAACGCTTTCATAGTCATGACCTTTCTTACTTAACCTATTAAGCGTCCGCTGCGTCTGTATTTGCCATCTGCTCACGAACGGCCATCACCGAGTTCAACACACACTCAGGTGTCGCCGGCGTGTTCATTGGCGGGCTGATGGTGTAATCCGAAATGCTGGAAACTGCATCACGTAAAGCCGACCACACAGCAATACCCAACATGAATGGTGGTTCACCCACAGCTTTCGAACGGTATACCGTCTCTTCACCGTTCGGGCGGTCTTCCAACAGCTTCACTCGGAAATCCATTGGTGTATCACCCACGGCAGGGATTTTATAAGTCGCCGGGCCGTTGGATTGCAGTTTGCCAAGGTTATCCCACACCAGTTCTTCAGTGGTTAACCAACCCATGCCCTGAACAAAGGCGCCTTCAATCTGACCAATATCAATGGCCGGATTCAATGAACGACCCACATCATGAAGAATGTCGGTTCGAAGCACCTTGTATTCACCCGTTAAGGTATCAACCAAGACTTCAGAAACAGCGGCACCATTCGCGTAGTAGTAGAACGGGCGACCTTTGCCGGTTTCACGGTCGTAGTGGATCTTCGGTGTTTTATAGAAGCCGGTCGATGACAGAGGCACGCGCCCCATATACGCCTGCTGAACGAAATCAGCAAACGGTACCCATTGCTCTTCGCCAGCATCATTGGTCACAACTAAGTGATTCGATTGCAGACGAACTTTGTCTTCTGCAACGCCATAATGCTCAGAGGCAAACTTGAACAGGCCTTCTTTAATACGCAGACAGGCATCACGTGCCGCCATACCGTTCAGATCAGAACCCGACGAGGCCGCTGTTGGCGAAGTGTTCGGCACTTTATCGGTACGGGTTGAAGACACCTGAATGGTATCCAAGTCCACCTGAAACTCTTCCGCCACTACTTGCGCCACTTTCAGGAACAGGCCTTGGCCCATTTCGGTACCACCGTGGTTTAGGTGAATACTGCCGTCTGTGTAGATATGAACCAACGCACCGGCTTGGTTCAAGAACTGAACCGTAAACGAAATACCAAATTTAACCGGCGTTAACGCCAAGCCTTTTTTCATGAACGGGCTGTTGGCGTTGAAGGCTTTGATCTTTTCACGACGCTGCCAGTAGTCAGAACTGGCTTCCAGCTGTTCGATCAACTCCGGCAACACATTGTGTTCTACGGTTTGACCGTAATGGGTTTGGTTACGCTCATCGACCTGACCATCGGCGGTTTTGATATGGTCGTGCTTTACGCCATAGAGGTTGCGCTTACGGATGGTCAACGGGTCTTCACCCACATGACGAGCGATGTCGTCCATCATCAGTTCCGCAACCATCATCCCTTGCGGGCCACCGAAACCACGGTAGGCTGTTGCAGACACGGTATGAGTCTTACAACGATGACCCGTTACCGTAGCGTTATTCAGGTAGTACGCGTTATCGGAGTGGAACATGGCACGATCGACAATCGCGTCGGATAAGTCTGGCGAGTTACCACACTTACCGGCCACCATGATTTCGGCACCTTGGATGATGCCGTGTTCATCGACCCCCACATCATAGGTGTTCAGGAAGTCATGGCGCTTACCCGTCATCACCATGTCGTCATGGCGAGACATACGATACTTCACCGGCTTACCGGTTTTGTTCGCCAATAATGCAGCAATACAGGCCAAAGGAGCCGCCTGGGTTTCTTTACCACCGAAACCACCGCCCATACGACGTACTTCCACCTGCACTTTATTGATGCTGACGTTCAATACTTCGGCAACCAGCTTTTGAACTTCGGTCGGATGCTGACTGGAGGTATACACCATCATGCCGCCGTCTTCAGTCGGCATTACAGAACTCACCTGCCCTTCTAAGTAGAAGTGCTCCTGACCTTTTACATACTGCTGGCCTTGAATGCGGTGTGTCGCTTCAGACAAAGCTTTGGCAGAATCACCACGTTTATGCTGATGGGTCGGGCGAACAAAGTGATTCTTTTCTAACGCTTGCTCTACGGTCAGCACCTTATCCAGCACTTCGTATTCGATTTCAGCCAATGCGATCGCTTTCTTCGCTTGCTCAAAACTCTTGGCTGCGACGGCGAAGATGGGTTGACCGACGTATTCACAAATCTCTTCAACCAAAACCGGGTCACCCGGGAATACAGGTCCAATGTCGGTATGACCAGGCACGTCTTTCACCGTAATTACCGCTTCAACACCCGGTGCGGCGCGAACGGCCGAAAGATTCATCAGCTTGATACGCGCATGCGCGTGTTGGCTACCACCAACTGCCACGTGCAACTGATTCGGATATTCCGGCATATCATCAACATACACCGCTTTACCGGTCACATGTTTTTCAGCACTTTCGTGCTTCATGCTCTGCCCTGTTTTACCCTTAGAAGGACGCTCGCGCACTGGTAAGTCTTGAGAGCCAGCAACATTATCAGGAAGATCAATTAACTTACGCATGATAAAACTCTCCCGTCAGGCTGGTTTGGTTGATGATGTCAGAAGTAGCAAGTTCGGAGGTATGCACTTGTTCGATGCGAGAAACCAGTTGAGGATTCAACAACTCAACCGCGCACTTATGAATCAAGCCTTTAGCCACATTGATACGGTAGTCGGCAGTCGCGCGAACATCCGTTAATGGCGTAAAGTCTTTGCTTAACTCGCTTGCCGCTTTAATAAAGGCACTTTCAGAAATGGTTTGACCCAGCAAGGCTTTTTCCAGCTTGCAGGCCGATTTAGGAATCGCCGCCATACCACCAAAGCCAGAACGAACATCCGTGACCTTGTTGTCATCAATGGTAAAGACAAAAGCCGCCAGCACCGCTGAAATATCATCTTCAATACGCTTGGAAATCTTATATACCTTAAGCGCTTGGTTTTCTTTCAAGCGAGGAATTCGAATAGCGCGAATGTATTCGCAAGATTGCAACGCGGTTTGTTTGTAATCGAGGAAGAACTTATCCAAAGACAACCAACGGTGGGTGTTCTTACTGACCAGTTCAATCTCAGCACCTAACGCAATCAATACAGGCGGTGTGTCACCAATCGGTGATGCGTTACCAATGTTGCCACCCAAAGTGCCATTGTTACGCACTTGGCGAGAGCCCAGACGATCCAATAACGCAGCAAATTCCGGGTAATGGGTTTTCAGAGTCGGTTCGATCTCGGCATAGGTCGCGGCCGAACCGATGGTAATGAAGTCGTCCTGAACCTCGATGGTTTTCAACGATGGAATAGAACCAATCGACACCAGCTTGTTGATCGACTTATGAAATTGCGTCACTTCCAAGGCAAGATCGGTTGCACCGGCTACCATACGTGCGTCCGGATGTTCAGACAGTAATTCCTGTAATTGAATTTCATCGTCCACAACCCACGCTTGACCTTTCTTCATAGCGCGGAAGCGCGTACGGGTTTCCGCTTCCACACCGGCGTGTTCAACCGGTTTGGAGACCAATTCTTCCGGCTGCCAGATTTCAACATTGTTTGTGGCTGGGTAGGCATGCATGTTTTTCGCGGCGTCGATGATCGGACGATAGCCGGTACAGCGGCACAAGTTACCAGACAAGGCATCGAGGATTTGATGCTGAGACGGCTCGCCTTCGACGTTTTGATGCAAGGCCGCCAATGACATGATGATGCCCGGCGTACAGAAACCGCACTGGGAACCGTGATAATCCACCATCGCTTGCTGCGCGGGATGCAGTTGTTGACCATCCGCTAAGGCATCAACAGTAATGACGCTTTTGCCATGCAATTGAGATAAGAAAGTGATGCAGCCATTGATGGCTTTATAATGCCATTTGCCTGCATCAACATCGTTATCGTCTTTTGAAACGGGAATTTTCTCACCCAACAAAATACTGCATGCACCACAGTCTCCAGACCCACACCCTTCTTTGGTGCCCGTCAAAGATTGCTGTGTACGTAAATAGCGCAACACCGTCATATTCGGTGAAATATCGGCTTCTTCTACCCACCGACCATTTAGACAAAATTTAATCACGTCAAAACCTGCATCGAGTCTTCAACTTTCCGACAAACGTACAGAAAGCCTGATTTTTATTGTTGGCCTGTATTAATTATGACCTATTTGTAGCATCTGGTATGATCAGACATCCGAAAAAGTAACATTTCCAAATTAATTCCTGACCAAATAGACAAGATTTAAAATAAGATACAATTTTTATTCCAAAAAGAAAACAGGCATCGCATTTTCTTTTTAACCGCCTATCTATTTTAGGTTTATTACGAACGATCACTGAATCCCCCACCAATATAAAATTTCTATTAGCACCAAACATGACCAATTGGTTACATATATGCACCATTCGCACGCACACTTTTACACACCCACCAAAATTGATCATTTAATAACCTAACAATTAATTTACAATATCGTGCTTCGATATTTTTTATCACTCCCTAAGCCATTGATCTAAGTTGACTTTCTGGACAATTTTTACAAAAAGTACTATTTTTCGCACAACTTTTTGAGAGATTGGCAAAGAACTTGCCTTCAAAAACTGTCCATTTGGTCAGGTTAGGTTATGAAACGTATTGAATTAACGAATATCACCAAGCGATATCCAGGCTGTATTGCCAATCAGTCTGTGGCGCTATCTGTGGATGCGGGAGAAATTCATGCACTGCTTGGTGAGAACGGTGCAGGTAAAAGCACCTTGATGAAGATTATCTATGGTGTGGTCAAGCCGGATGAAGGCACCATGCTGTGGGAAGGCCAGCCTGTTACCGTTCAAGGTCCAGCTCATGCCCGAAAACTAGGCATTGGTATGGTTTTCCAGCACTTCTCATTGTTCGAGACCCTAACCGTCGCGGAAAACATTGCGCTTAGCCTGCCAAAAGAAGAAGTGTCCTCACTTGATGCGCTTAAAGCTCGTATCGTTGAAGTCTCCGGTCATTACGGCATGCAGTTGGACCCGGATCGCTATGTTCATACCCTGTCTATCGGTGAGCAACAACGGGTAGAGATTGTTCGCTGTCTGCTGCAAGACGTAAAACTGCTGATCTTGGACGAACCGACGTCAGTACTTACACCGCAAGAAGTGGACACCCTATTCAAAACACTTCATCAGTTATCGGATGAAGGCTGCAGCATTCTGTTTATTTCACACAAGCTGGATGAAGTACGCGCCTTGTGTGATGCCGCGACCATCCTTCGCGGCGGCAAAGTCAGTGGCGATTGCATCCCTAAGGACACCACCACCGAAGAAATTGCTCGGTTGATGGTAGGTGATGACACACCACTGACCGAAGATTATGAGAAGGCCATTGGTAAAGATCCGTTCTTAACCATTCATGCGCTGGATTTTAAATCCGATGACCCGTTTGCTACCGCCTTAAAAGGCATCGACCTGGAAGTAAAAGCCGGAGAAATTCTCGGCATTGCCGGCGTTGCAGGGAATGGGCAGGAAGAATTACTGAACCTGATCAGTGGCGAAGAAACCACCAAAGCGGACAGCATTTGTTTCGAGGGAGACAAGGTCGGTAACCTGACCCCGGAGAAACGTCGCCTTAAAGGTTTGGGCTTTGTTCCGGAAGAACGTTTAGGCCGTGGCGCTGTACCGGATATGTCACTGGAAGAAAATGCCCTGCTCACCGGTTACCAAGGTGAGCTGACCAATAAAGGCTGGATTAACACCGCGAAAGTCAAAGCCTTCGCCAAAGACATCATCGAAAAGTTTAACGTCAAGACCGCCGGTTCGCAGGCCCAAGCCAAGAGTCTTTCTGGCGGGAACCTGCAAAAATACATCATTGGCCGTGAAATTCTTCAGAACCCTAAATTACTGGTGTGTTCACACCCTACCTGGGGCGTCGACATTGGCGCGGCCATTTTGATTCGTCATGCCTTGATTGATTTACGTGATCAAGGCGCTGCCGTTTTAGTGGTCTCGGAAGACATCGACGAGCTGTATTCCATCAGTGATCGTATCTGTGCGATTTGTGATGGACGCCTGTCTCCAATCAAGCCAACTAGTGAAGTATCCATCAATCAACTGGGTATGTGGATGGCAGGGGATTTCAATGCACCGGCCAGCAAAGAAGCAAGTGCAGAGTCAAACCGTTCAGCCTCAGCCAATACCTCACCATCGAATGACACACCATCAAATGACTCATCTTCGAACGAAAGTCCTTCCAACGCAGCGGGAGGTCACTAGCCCATGCTTCATCAATTAACTCTAGAAAAACGGCCTTCTGACTCGAAAACAATGGCCTATCTGTCTCCGGTTTTGGCCATCGTACTAACCCTGGTTAGTGGTGGGCTACTGTTCGCGTCTTTGGGGAAAAGCCCGATGGACGCGCTATACACGTTTTTCGTGTCTCCGTTAACCGATCTCTATGGCTGGACAGAACTTTTCACCAAAGTCGCACCATTGCTGTTGTGCGCTATGGGCTTAACCCTGTGTTTTAAAGCAAAAATCTGGAACATCGGTGCCGAAGGCCAGTTTATTCTCGGTGGTCTTGGCGGTGGCTATCTGGCGCTGGAATTGCTGAGCGTTGAGTCTTACTGGGTACTGCCGGCAGTTCTCTTCTTTGGTGCAATCTGCGGCATGTTATGGGCAGGTTTGGCCGCGCTGTTGAAAACCAAGTTTGGTGCCAATGAAATTCTGACCACCATCATGCTCAACTACATTGCCTTGAACTGGTTGTTGTATGGCGTGCACGGGCCATTGAAAGATCCGGAAGGATTTAACTTCCCGGAATCCGCGATGTTCTCCGAGTTCAGCACATTGCCTTTGGTGTTCGAAGATTACCGACTGAACATCAGCATTTACTTTGCGTTGTTTGCCGTTGCCATCATCTGGGCGCTGCTGTCCAAATCGCTGATTGGTTTCCAGATTTCGGTGATGGGTGAAGATAAATCTGCGGCTCGCTTTGCCGGGTTCAAGGAGAAGCGCCTAACCTGGTTTGCACTCCTCGCTTGTGGCGCGTTAGCCGGTCTAGCAGGCGTGTCTGAAGTGACCGGTCCGGTTGGGCAGCTCACCCCACATATTTCTCCCGGCTATGGTTACGCAGCCATCATCGTGGTGTTTCTTGGCAGAATGCATCCGGTAGGAATTCTACTTGCGTCTATGTTGTTAGCACTTACTTACATGGGCGGTGAGATGGCTCAGATGGATTTATCGTTACCCAAATCCTTAACCGGGTTATTCCAAGGCATGTTGCTGTTCTATCTGCTGGCCTGCGATTTATTAATCAGTTATCGAATTGTACGTACACGAGCTACGAAAACAGCAGTGCAATAGCGAAAACAGCGGTGCAAAAACCGGCTAGGCATAAGCAATACGTAACGCAACACGAACGAAGAAAAGATTATCATTATGGATATCGATTTAATTACTAACATCTTATTTGCGACCGTGCGTACCGGCACCCCGCTGATTCTGATCGCGTTGGGCGAGATGGTCTGTGAGAAATCCGGCGTACTCAATCTCGGTCAGGAAGGCATGGTCTTAATGGGCGCTGTGCTTGGGTTTATCGCTGCGGTCGTCACCGGTAATGCAGGCTTTGGCATCATGGCCGCCATCGTTGCGGGCATGTTAATGTCGGCGCTGTTTGGCTTCCTAGCGATCTCTCTGGTGTCTAACCAAGTAGCCACCGGTCTTGCATTAACCATCTTTGGTATCGGTTTGAGCGCCTTCTTAGGTTCCAACTACGTCGGCATGGGCTTGGAAGGCATCTCAGCTTGGGAAATCCCACTGCTTAGCGACATTCCTATCATCGGCAAGATTCTCTTCTCTCACGATCCATTGGTTTACCTGTCCTGGATCATCTTCGGACTGCTGTTTTGGGTGTTTAAACGCTCTCGTATTGGTCTAACCATTCGTGCCGTCGGTGAAAATCCGGAAGCCGCTAACGCAACCGGTATCTCGGTAATGAAAGTGCGTTATGGCGCAGTGTTATTTGGTGGCGCAATGGCCGGTCTGGCTGGGGGTTACTTGTCCCTTGCTTACACCCCGATGTGGAATGAAGGCATGTCCGCCGGACGCGGCTGGATTGCTCTGGCCCTAGTGGTATTCGCCAGCTGGAAGCCAGAACGCATTCTGTTGGGTGCCTACCTGTTTGGAGCGGCTAGCATCATGCACCTGGTACTTCAGGGATTAGGTTTTGAAGCATCACCCAACCTACTGGCGATGCTGCCGTACGCTGCAACGATTTTAGTACTTGTACTGCTTGCCAATGATTCCATCAAGGCCAAGCTCAGCACGCCATTGGCTCTGGGCCAACCGTATCGTCCACAGGTTTAACGGTAGCCATAGCCAAGAATCGTCAAGAGAGACAACAAGATAATTACAAACAGAACGCTCACCAATTACGTTGAACGTTCTGAATAAA
Organism: Litoribrevibacter albus; assembly: GCF_030159995.1. Classification (NCBI taxonomy): domain Bacteria; kingdom Pseudomonadati; phylum Pseudomonadota; class Gammaproteobacteria; order Oceanospirillales; family Oceanospirillaceae; genus Litoribrevibacter; species Litoribrevibacter albus. Next base: position 141,965 of record NZ_BSNM01000016.1, read on the forward strand.
GAAAACAGAAAACGAAAACTCACAATTTAAAAAACTAACAAACTAAAAACGTAAACAGTTTTTACACATTAATGAGGAAGCACTATGACTCGCAACATCACTAAGCTGTTCTCAGCAGCAGCTTTGGCACTTGGCTGTTCATTAGCTAACGCTGATGACCCACTTAAAATCGGTTTCGTATACGTTGGCCCAACCGGTGACGCAGGCTGGACTTACTCGCACGATGAAGCGCGTAAATATGTTGAAGCGCAATTGGGTGACAAGGTTCAAACCAGCTACGTTGAAAGCGTGGCCGAAGGTGCGGACTCCGAGCGAGTAATCCAACAGTTGGCGAAGAAAGGTCACGACCTGATCTTCACTACATCCTTTGGTTATATGAACCCGACCCTGAAAGTTGCGAAACGTTTCCCTAAAGTAAAATTCGAGCACGCGACAGGTTATAAGCGTGGCAAGAACACCGGGACCTACTTCACTCGTGCTTATCAAGGCCGTTATTTATCTGGTTTGATCGCCGGTAAAATGACTAAAACCAACACCATCGGTTACGTTGCGTCATTCCCGATCCCGGAAGTTATTCGTGGCATCAACGCCTTCACTAAAGGCGCTCAGGAAGTAAATCCAGACATCAAAGTTAAAGTGGTTTGGGCAAGCACTTGGTATGACCCTGCCAAAGAGCGTGAAGCAGCGGAAACCTTGATCCTTCAAGGCGCTGACATCTTAACTCAGCACACCGACTCCGCAGCGGTGATTCAAGCGGCTGAATCAAAAGGCGTTTACGCCATCGGTTACCACTCAGACATGTCTGTTTACGGTAAGAAAGCACACTTAACCTCAACCATTCACAACTGGGGCGAACTGTATCTGGCAAAAGCCAAAGCCGTTATGGACGGAACCTGGAAATCTGAAGATGTATGGCCTGGTATTGCTGAAGGCACAACCGACCTGGCACCTCTAAACCCGGTTATCCCTGCAGACGTTCAGCAATTGGTTGCAGAGAAGAAGCAAGCCATCAAAGAAGGCAAGCTGCACGTATTTGATGGCCCGGTATACAACCAAGCGGGTGAAGAAGTGGTTCCTGCTGGTTCAACGCTTGAAGACGGCAAACTGCTTGGCTTCGACTGGTATGTGAAAGGCGTTGAAGGCAAATTGCCTCAGTCTTAATGACCTAATCGAGTCTTTCAATCCTCTGTTCTGGCTGTAGGGAGCCATAGCCCAACCAGCCAGAACAGAGACCCAAACCGACGTGATGATGCGCTTTACCAGATAACAAATAGGCTGAACCAGACACGCTTTAAGCGTTGGATTCAGTGCTGTCGCGCTCGGCTTGAATAACATGACAATAAGAGAAGTAACAACAAGGAAACATCATGAAAACACTTAAAACTTTACCATTAGCAGCTGCTATCGCTGCAGGTTCTATGATGGCTGCAAACGCACAAGCAGAAATGTTCTGGAGCGATAACAGCATTACGTTGCTATACGGATCTGATTACGAGATCACTGATGAAGATATGACGACGATCACGCTTGAGCACGTGTCTGGTCATAACTGGGGTGATGTATTCCTTTTTGTTGACCGTCATAACGGCAGTAACAACGAATACAAAGAAACCTACGGTGAAATTTCTCCACGCATCAGCATCGGTAACCTAGTTGGTTCAAAACTGGAATTCGGTCCTGTAACAGACGTATTCCTGGCTGGTACTTATGAGTTCGGCACAGCGGAAGACAATTCAGGTTTCTCTTTCAGCCAAGACAACTACCTATACGGTATCGGTTTGGACTGGAACCTTCCTGGCTTCAAGTTCTTCCAAACTAATTTCTACTACGCGAACAACGAACAAGTAGAAGACGATCAGCAAGTAACCATCGCTTACGGCGTACCGTTCTCTGTAGGTTCATTAGACATCATGGTCGATGGTTACATTGATTGGTCTACAGGTGAAGAAGATCACGCCTCTGACTTCCACTTCAACCCACAAGTACGTGCAGACGTTGGTAAGTACATGGGTATCACCAAGTCTAAACTGGAAGTTGGCTTCGAGTACTCTTACTGGCACAACAAGTTCGGCAACGGCGACAATGCATTCCCGGTTGCAGTTCTTGGTAATGACAACGACGAAAGCGTATTCAGTGCCTTGGTTAAATTCCATCTTTAATGGAAATAAGTACTCTCTACTGAGTTAAGTCAGTATTTATGTACTTAATGGCCCATGTCCTCTGGGCACGGGCCAATTACCCTGACTATAATTTTTTGACCTTGTCGCACAAAGAATACGAACAATCTGCTAAAATGCGCCACATTAATCAAAATAACAGAAATGATTAGCTTAATGCGCCTTGGACGCATCGTATAAAAGAGGTTTGTTTTGAGTACTGAACCACGTAAATATAAGCCCGGTAAGATTCGTGAACACAACAGCCAGAAGATTCTGGACGCTGCGGAACGAGAATTCGTAAAACACGGCTACAAAGGCACCAGCATGCAATCCATCGCAGATGCAGCCGAACTCCCCAAAGCGAATGTTCACTACTACTTCAAAAGCAAACAGAAACTCTACAGCGCCGTTCTTGAAGAGATCCTGGAGCGCTGGAATGAAGTCATTGCAGACATGAGTGCTGACGGTGACCCGGCCGAAACACTGGAAAACTACATCCGCGCCAAAGTTGACTTATCCATTCGTTTTCCACACGCGTCAAAAATCTTTGCCACTGAAATCATTCAGGGCGCACCAAATCTAAAAGAACACCTACGCACGGAAATGCGTCAGTGGGTTCGTGAAAAAGTAAAAATTATTGAAAGCTGGATTGCCCAAGGCAAGATGGCCAATGTCGACCCGGAACATCTGATCTTCATGATCTGGTCAACCACACAGCATTACGCTGACTTTGAAACTCAAGTGCTGACCATCACCAACAAACTTGAATACGAAGCCGACGACATTCAAAAAATCAGCGACTTCTTGTGTCATATGATTTTGAGTGGCTGTGGATTGAAACCTGCGGCATAAAACGCAGAGTCATAATTAAGAAATACCTAGAAGAAAGGCAACCTAACCTTGCTTTGCCACTCCTTACGTTAAGAAATTTAGGGCAAAAAAAACCGGACTTAATAAGTCCGGTAAAGGTTGGATTCGAGAAATTAGCCGAAGAAACTAACTAACTTGTATACATAGACCGGCCTATTTCAGAGAAGTTCAGAAAAATTGAAAAATTTTTAAAGTTTTTTATAAATTTTTAATAATCCTTTCATTTACAAGGATTTTTACTTAACGCTGAACAGTCAAGCGCAGCAGCGATAAAGGCAGATTAACACGCAAGTCACTGCCATTACCCTAACCCGGTACATGGCAGAAATCCGTCCAACGACTAGAGTTATCCACAACTCTAACCTCTCCTGTACCAGTTAGCCCATTAACACGGAAGCTTCAGCGCTTCGTTAACACTAAAGGCAACTGACATGATACTAACTTCAGAACACACACCCCCTCAGGCGTCCCAGACCCTGTGGATAAAACAGCCGTTGGCCGTCTTTACCGCCAATAATCAGGACGCCAGCAATGGTTTGGTGATTCGCGATGGCAAAATTCTAGAACTGGTCGCCAAAGGTCAAACACCCACTGTGCCTGTGGATAACATCTTCGACGCCTCACGACACGTGCTTCTGCCTGGCTTGATCAATACTCATCATCATCTCTACCAAACCCTCACGCGGGCGTTTCCACCCGCCCTGAATAAACGTCTTTTCCCTTGGTTACAAACCTTATATCCGGTCTGGGCCAAGCTACAACCCGAGATGCTTTCGGCAGCGACCCAATTAGGCTTAGCCGAACTGATGTTGTCAGGCTGCACAACCGTAGCCGACCATCATTACCTGTTTCCAGAAGCCTTAACCGAAGCCATCGACATTCAGGTGGATACTGCAAAACAAATCGGCAGCCGAGTGTTATTCACCCGAGGTTCCATGAGCTTAGGTCAGGATCAAGGCGGCTTACCGCCGCAATCAACGGTCCAAACCGATGAAGTCATTCTGAGAGACTGCGAGAGAGTGATTAAGGCCTTCCACCAGCCTCATGAAGGTGCCATGGTACAAATTGCCTTGGCCCCCTGCTCGCCCTTCTCAGTCACCACAGAACTGATGAAGCAAACGGCGTCCTTGGCCCGACAGCATGGCGTTCGACTTCATACCCACTTGGCAGAGACGGAAGACGAGAATAATTTCTGTCTGAAGGCCTTTGGCTTGCGACCATTGGATTATCTGGAGTCGGTCGATTGGTTAGCCGAAGACGTATGGTTGGCTCATGGGATTCACTTTAACGATGAAGAGGTACAACGCTTAGGCCAAGCCAAAACCGGCATCTGTCACTGCCCGTCTTCGAACATGGTATTGGCATCGGGCATCTGTCGAACCAAAGAGCTGCAAGCCGCCGGTGCGCACGTGGGCTTAGGGGTTGATGGCTCTGCTTCTAACGACTGCTCCAATATGATTCAGGAAGTCCGCCAAGCGATGATGATCAATCGCCTGCGCTACGAAGCTGATGAAGTCAGTCACCTGGATGCGTTGTACTGGGCCACCAAAGGCTCCGCACAAGTGATTGGTCGGTCTGACATTGGAGAGCTTGCGGTGGGCAAACAGGCCGATCTCGCGCTGTTCAATCTCGATGAGCCTAGATTCTCGGGCGCTCATGATCCTCTGGCTGCATTAGTACTGTGTGGGGCTCATCAAGCCGACCACGTAATGGTCTCAGGTAAGTGGCTAGTTACTAACCGTCAGTTTATTAATACAGAAATTACTCAAATTCAGTCCTATCATAGAGAAATGGCTATAAAACTTGTAAATTAGCAGTTATTCACCCGATTAATATTCAAGTCATTAATCGGGTGTCTTTATGTCAACTTCTCACTAAAGGATTAAGCGCTCATGGTGCCGAACAGATTCTATTCACTCCTTGTCCTGCTTATAGGCTCAATTCTGGTATTAAGTGGCTGTGCAAGTAGTACGTCTTCCTTCACCTCACAAGAGCGTCCGCCTCTTCATCAAGCTGCGTTGATGGGGGACATCAATAAGATCAAACAATTACTCGCCTCCGGAGCAAACCCGAACGAACCAGATCACAGTGAGTTCACCCCAATCCATTGGGCTGCTGCAAGTTCATTGGGGCACAACCGTGAAATGATCGAAGTACTTGTTGAGCATGGCGCTAACCCGAACCTCACAATAAATAGTGCAAAGATGGTTCCGCTTCAATTTGTTCATAATGCCGAAGCCGCCAAAGCCCTTATAGACGCTGGAGCAAGGCTAGATACCAGAGATATTGCTAGCGGTACGCCCCTACACAATGCAACAAAGCCAGACATAGCCAAAGTTCTGCTGGATCATGGCGCCGATAGAAACGCCAAGAACGGATTGGGACAGACCCCGGTAGATAAGCTTCGCCAAGCATTGCCATACTTTAATAAAGGCGGTATCTACGACACCATCAGACAACAATACCAAGACACCATCGAGGTGCTGACGAACTATTATCCTAATCAGGCAAATACACCTGTGAACACATCAACGACTGCCTCCACATCAGGCGATGTTTGGCTTGATGAGACACCCAGTCAAAACCCGGCACCAGAAGCGTTCTTAACCCCGGCGGCGATGGCTGCAGTTGAACCGTTAAGCCCGGAACCAGATTTCGACAAAGCGGAAAAAAGAGCCAAAGAACTGGAAGCCAAACAAGCATGCCCAATGTACGACTACGATTGGTTTTATTTGGGTAAGGATTGTCAAAACGAGCTAGCTCAAGGGACTGGCTCCGCCGAAAACCCGTATCAGGAGCTAAAATTTGAAGGCAAGATTGTTGATGGCCTGAAAGTCGAAGGCACACTCTACAAAGGCAAGAAACAAATATACGAAGGCGGCTTCAAAGACGATCAGCCTCACGGATCAGGCGTATGTTTTTATCAAGGGTCACCAGAAGAGTGTCGTTACTACAAAGGCGAGCGAATCGATACGCTGCATAAGCAACGTGAAGAGTTTAAAAAACAACAAGAAATTCTTTCCGAACAAACCAGTCAGCAAAAAGCACAGCCGACCACCACCTACAAGCAGGACGCTTACACCCAAAGTAACTATACAAATAACAACTACTCGCAGCCGGATTACTCCACTCAAGCGCCCAGATACAACACCAGTTACTCAGAACCTGCGAGCACATCCGATCCGGTGTCGGATGCTATTCAGGATGAGCTGATTGAGCAAGGCACCAAGATGCTATTGGATCAATTTTTCTAGGGAAGGATCTGAACAAATCGTTATACCATTAATAAAGCCAGCGTCTCAGCTGGCTTTTTCATTAGCGTCCCCTTTGTTCAGCCATTTTCTTTTGCATAAAGAATACTTACGTGTGATGCATCCTTCGCATGATCTTCAACACGCCTTAACCATTTAGTCCTTTCTTCCTGTAGTGCACATCCACCCTCCCCGATTGTCGAGAATGGCTCGACAGTTTGCGTTATGAATCGAACGTTTCACGCCTTTGTCCGATTGCCTCCCCCTGCTCACTTCTTTAAACAAGGAGCATTCATGCCCAAGGAGCTCACATGTACTACCTATCCATCCTGTTGTTAATCACCGTCTGTCTTTGGCCTGTCATAAGTTACGCTCACACAAGCCCGCCATTGGCCTTATCCAAGTTTTATCAGGCCACTGAAGATCTGACGCATTATTGGGTCAGTGAAAAATACGATGGTGTACGAGCCTACTGGGACGGAAACAAGCTGCTCACCCGCTCAGGGAAAATCATTCACGCACCAACCGAGTGGCTGTCTCAACTACCAGACATTGCGCTGGACGGTGAGCTATGGATAGCGCATCAGCAATTCGATCACGTATCTGGCCTGATCAGACAAAAGCACCCCGATAGCTCGGCATGGCAAGCTATCCAGTTCATGGTCTTTGATCTCCCCAAATATCCGGGCACATTTTCTGAACGATATCACCAGTTAGAAGCCTTGGTAGCGGCATCCCAAGCTCCGAATTTAAGGCTCGTCAAACAAACCTCAATTTCCTCACATCAAGCGTTAGACGCCTTACTTAGCGAAGTTACCCGCAAAGGTGCGGAAGGGCTGATGCTGCGTCGTATCGATACCCTGTATGCATCCGGCAGAACCAATGACCTATTAAAAGTGAAACCCTATATGGACGATGAAGCCGTGGTCATCGACCATCAGCAAGGCCAGGGTAAGTACACTAATCAGCTAGGCGCCTTGATCGTTATGGACAAAAATGGCCGGGAATTTAAGATAGGCACAGGTTTCAGTGATGATCAACGAGCAAATCCACCGGAAGTTGGTGACACCATCAGCTATCAATATCATGGGCGAACCAGTACCGGCCTTCCTAGATTCGCCAGTTTCCTACGTGTCCGATCAGACGAATAAGCCACATTGATACTAAAATGCGGATACCAAAGGTGCCATCCATACTAAAAATTTAAGTGCCAAGTGCAAAATTCTGACCAACCTGTTAGAATTTTCCGCCACAATTTTAGGACTTCATTTGTTTAAGCTTACATTCGTTTTGGCTTACATTCGTTTTGGCTTAAGTCGGTTGGAGAAGGACTCCGAATCGTCAAAGCAGGTATTGAGGACACACTATGAGCAAATATGAACTGGATTTTTTCGTCTCTTGGGAAGAACTCCACAAAGCGGGCCGCCTACTAGCAAAGACCCTTCATGAACTGGGCGAATGGAAAGGCATCCTGACGGTGACCCGAGGCGGTATGGTTCCTTCAGCCATTATTGCTCGTGAACTGAATATCCGCATGATCGACACCATCTGTATTTCCAGTTACGACGGTCAGGATCGAGGCAATTTCCAATTAACCAAAGCACCTAAACTAGATAATCAGGGCAAAGGCTGGTTAATTATTGATGATTTGGTCGACACCGGGAAAACCGCCGCAGAAGTTCGCGCCCGTTATCCAAAAGCACACTTCGCCACCATCTATGCCAAGCCTGCCGGCATTGAGTATGTCGACAGCTACGTTGAAGAAGTGACTCAAAACACCTGGATTCGCTTCCCTTGGGATATGAAACTGAGCTATTCCGACCCGATCGTGAAAGGCGGCTAATTCAAGTCGATCACGGTGATCTATGAGTGGCTGTGATCACAACGGTACGGCGTTATTTCCGTACCGTTTTATCCTTCAGGATCGTAGAACATGTCAGGGTGCTTCAACATAAACTGTTCCATCTCTTCTGGCGGTAACGGTTTACTGAACAGAAACCCTTGGGCCAAATCACAGTTCGTATCCACTAAATAAGCAAACTGCTCTTCCGTCTCCACACCCTCAGCAACCACCTTCAACCCTAATCCATGAGACATCGCAACTGCCGCATTCACCAGTTTAAAATCGGCCGAATTCGTCGCTATATCATTAATGAATTCGCGATCAATTTTGAGGGTATTAAATGCGTAGCGACGAAGGTAGCTTAACGAAGAATACCCCGTTCCAAAATCATCAATCGCCAATCGTACGCCTAACTCCTTCAGATCATTAAGTGCAGTCTGGACATGACGAGTACTGTTCATCAAAACCCCTTCGGTTATCTCCAATTCCAGTAACTGTGTGGATACACCAGCGTCATAGATAATATCCCGAATCTTGGTCACTAAATTTTCACACTCAAACTGTTGCGGTGACAGGTTGACCGCAAAATGGAAACGCTGACCAAACATTTGATGCCACTTGTTGGCCATCTGCACCGATGCTTCCAAGACAAATTCACCAATAGGGACAATCAAACCACTGTGCTCAGCGATTGGTATAAATTCCATCGGCGACACCAATCCCAATTCAGGACTTTGCCATCGGAGCAGAGCTTCAAAGCCAACAATTTTACGGGTCTTCACCTCCACTTTTGGCTGAAAATAAGTGATAAACTCGCCTCGCGCCAAGGCGCCTGTCATATGCTCTTCGAGTGTTAAGCGTCGTGTTACTGCAAGATTCATCTTCCGGGTATAGAAAGAAATTCGATTCTTGCCTAATTGTTTGGCGTGGTGCATGGCCGCATCTGCATGCTTCAGTAAGAACTGAGCCGAATCCGCATCATCAGGAGAAATTGCAATCCCAATACTCGCGGTCAAAATCAAAGGATGCTCATCAATATAATAAGCCCGCTGAAAACTGTTCAATAGATCTTCCGCCAGCGAGGTTACTTCCTCCACACTTCTCACATGCCCTAACAGAACCACAAAATGATCACCGCCGGTTCGCCCCAAGGTATCACTGCCCTTTAAATACTTAAGTAAGCGTCGAGAGACTTCCACCAGCAACTTATTACCCGTTTCGAAATCAAGCGAGTCATTGATCTTCTTGAAATCATCAATATCCAACGACATCACCGCTACTTGCTGGTTGTTGATAGCCGACTCTCTTAGTAATTGCGTGGTACGATCCAGCACCAGATAACGGTTAGGTAAATCCGTCAAGGCATCAAAGTTGGATTGGTAGATAAGCTGCGACGCATGAGCCTTCACCTTGCGATTCAGCATGAAATTCCAATACAAGACAGCAGCAATAATCAGCAGACTGATCGCGCTAATTTGCCAAATCAGCTGATAATTAATCGCTTCCTCTACCTCAATCGATATCCATTTTCTGGCAATGGCCTGTCGCTCTTCCAGACTGATGGAATCCAGCGCTTTTTGTAGAATAGGAACCAACGCTGGCCAATCATTTCTGACGCCCATCGCCAGTTGAAAGTTATAGGGCGTTTGACCAGATACCTTCACATTCTCAATGCCATGCTTGCGAAGTAAATGGCTTGCTGTGGCAATATTGCCGACATAGGCATAGGTTTTACCTTGTGAAACAGCCAGGATCGCCGAGAGAGAGTCTTCAAAAGGAACCAGATTAATCGCGGGGTGGTTCGTGGATAAAATATCTGCGGAGGCATAGCCTTTTTCAATCGCCACCTCTTTCCCATACAAACCACTGATCCCGTCTATGTAACCAATATCATCGCGGGTAATGATCATCATCGGATGGGTTAAGTAAGGTTCGGTGAAGTTCGCATATTGTTTGCGCTGCGGCGTTGCCATTGCACAACTGTAGACATCCAACTGCTTATTTTTTACCAGCTCTGTCAATTTGCTCCACGGTTGTTTGGGGGACGGTACAAACTCAATGCCTAATCGCTTCTCGATCAGTTTCATATAGTCTGCGGCAATCCCCGAGTAGGTTTCACCGTTATAACTTTCAAAAGGTAACCAGGAAGGGTCAGAAGCCAACCGAATCTTGGGATGTGTTTTTAACCACTCTCGCTCCGCACTGGTCAATTGATCCATCACGGATAAAAAGCCCGATTCAGGTTTGGCTGATCGAGGTACGTTCCAACGGGTATAAATCGTCATTAGCTCTTGGTATGAAAACGATTCCAACGCCTTGTCTAAAATAACCGCCAACGTCTTCCAATCTTTTCTGACACCAAAACGTTGCTTCGAGAGATCACGAGTATATAACTGGGCATAGGCCAGATTATCCAGCCCCCGGAGCATTCGAATGTGATTCGACATGGCAATATCAGCAACCGTTGCATCAACCTTGCCAATCGAAACCGCTTCTAATGCATCCACCAGAGTAGGGACATACACAGGTTCGATGTCGGGTATTTGCTCCATGACCAGTGCAGTGGTTGAATAGCCTTCAACCAGCGCAACTGATTTCCCCGACAGAGCCTGAGGCGATGAATAGTCACCAACCTTATCGGGTTGAGTAATAATGAATTGCGACAATGAAATATAAGGTCGGGTGAACTCAAACCATTGCGCCCGCTCAGGTCGTTTGACCAAGGTTGCGATGACATCCACCTTCTTATCGAGCGCTGCGTTATACAAAGTTTTCCATTCATGCTCAGGATACGCTTCGAGTTCGATACCAATTCTACTGGCCAGCTCATTGGCCATATCCACAGCAATCCCGACCAACGCACCTTGTTCATTCAGATAGCTGTATGGGGGATAGTTCCCATCAAAGGCAATGGTGACTTTAGGGTGGGCCTTAAGCCACTGCTCTTCACTGTCGGTCAGTTTCACCGGAGTCGCATCGTCCACCCCACCCAACCAGCGCTGCTGGATCTGACTCTTCTCTTCTTGAGTAATATCGGCCAATGCCCGATCGAGAAGATTTGCAAGAATAGACCAATCTTTTCTCACGCCTATCGCCAAAATCGATCCGTCTTTTTTCAGTCGTCCATGCGCTTTGAGGTTGGTCATCAACTCCTGCCCCATGATGTACAAAGCCACACTGCGATTGCCTGCATAGGCATCGGCTTCACCACGAGCAACCGCATCGAGTGCATGCTGGGTATCAGGGTATTCCTTGATTTGAACATACGGAAACTGCTCAAAGTACTTAACATTGCCAAAGCCTTTTTCAAGGGCCACCACTTTGCCATTGAGATCCTGCTCATCATGCAGGTACGGGGCTGTCTTCTGGCCGATGATGACATGAGGAATGTTGAGATAGGGGGCTGTGAAGTTGAAGTCCACCATTCTCTCTGGTTTAGGCGTTAAATCCATCAAGGCGTCCAACCGTTTTTCCTGAACGTCTTTATATAACTGATGCCACTCGCCCGGCATCAATTTCAGGTGTCCGCCAATACGTCGATTAAGGAGCTCCACATAGTCCGCGCCAATCCCGGCCGACACGCCTTGTTTATTCACAAAATTAAACGGCGGCCAGCCGTTCATGACACCGACATTGATCACGGGGTTGGCATCAAGCCAGTTCCGTTCTTCCTCGGTAAGTTCAAATCCAACAGATGATTCAGAAGCCTGTAATGTCAACGGCATGACAGACATAAACACCAGCCATACCAAAAGCATGACAAGTAAACGTCGGTCTACTCTGGAAACGGTGATGCTTGGTGTTGAGCGGGGACAAAGTGCATTCAATGGAAAAGATCCTGTAAAGTCCTTTTCTTACTCACACACTATAGGTGGCTCTGCCGCTCACCGCCAAAATCAAAAAAAGTTTCTCTTAGGTGTCACATTCTCAACCACTGATTCGTCATATAGGTAACCCACTTTTAATTGATCAAAAAATGGAGATCTATATGTCTAACTATCAAGAACAACTACAACAACTTACAGATTTCGAAAATCATTATCAGTATGATGCTCAATACCTGAAAGATATGTTAACCCTTGCCTACTCAAGCTATGAGAAATTTGCAGGCTTCCAACCCATGGCAAGTCACCGTGACCTACTGCCATTAGAAGCCTTTTGGGTAGCAAAAGTAGCAGGCATGCAAACGGAAGATTGTGGTGGTTGTCTGGAGCTAACGATCAAAATGGCCAAAGAACAAGGCGTCAGCAGCGACATTCTAAACGCAGCACTGAAAGGTGGTCAGGCATTACCTGAGGCACTTCAAGTGGTCTATCAATACGCTCGCCAAGTCGCAGGACAAGGCCAGGTCGACCAAGAAGTAATGGACGCTATCTCGGAATCCTTCAGTAAGGGACAATTGTTAGAATTTGGCGTCATCATCGCAGCAACCAAGGTGTTCCCCACAGTTAAACGCGCAGTTGGAATGAAAGAGGCGTGTGCGTTAATTTCGGTAGATGCAGCCTGACGCGACACTCGACATTCAGCACTCGACACACAGTATGGACAAAATTTTCGAACAATCACGCCAGCGCCTTTTCGGGCTGGCTTATCGCATTACCGGCTCGATCAGTGATTCAGAAGACATTCTTCAAGAATGTTTTCTACGCTGGCAGGCTCAAACCCATGTCATTCAATCGGATCAGGCGTGGTTAACCACCGTTGTGACACGTTTGGCGCTGGATCACATCAAAAGTGCCGAAGAAAAGCGCAAAAGTTACATCGGCCCCTGGTTACCCGAACCCTTGGCAGAACCTGAGGACGAACCCGACAGTCTGCATGAACTGGATCAATCCATTACCATGGCGTTATTAGTGGTACTGGACCAACTGTCCGCAAGTGAACGCGCCGCTTATATTTTGCATGATTTGTTTGATTACAGCTTTGACGAAGTCGCTGACATTCTAGACAAGTCTGCTGCAGCCTGCCGTAAACTCGCCAGTCGGGGGCGCGCCAAGGTTCAGGAGCAACCCACCGTATCCAGCGTTCCTACAGAACAACACAACGCCATGATTGAAGCATTCTTTAATGCTACTCGTCAGGCCGACTCGGAGGGTTTACTGAAACTCTTGAGCAAAGACGTGATCTTTCATTCGGATGGTGGAGGCAAAGCCGCTGCCGGCAGACGAATCTTCCAAGGACAAGCCGATGTGCTGGATTGGATCGAACGCGTTCTGTTTCGCTTCTTTCACCAACCGGACGCCGATATCCAATTCAAACAACATTGGTTTAATGGCGCACCGGGCATGTTGGTGTTCCATGAAGGCCAACTCGTTACCGCATTCAACTTCACGGTGGATGACACGGGTATCCGTCATATTTATGCGCTGCGTAACCCGGACAAACTTCGATTTTTCCAGACCCATTAACTCAGACGACTACCCTGAGATTCTGTCTGGAATCCTTTCGGGCACTACTTCCGGCGACCAGAATCTGGTCGCTATCATTTCCTCCATTGCTTTCCAACTCTTGATGTCCAACTCTTGATGTCCAACTCTTGATTGCGGACCCAGGATTGCCTGCCATACTTACTTCGGAGACTAACGGATTTCCTGGCCCCCAAAATGTTCAGACACCCTTACAACTTACTGAACAACTTACAGAACAACTTACTGAACAACTTGCTGGCATTTTGCATTTGCCTGACGTTAACACCTGCCTACGCTTATCAACTGACAATCATTGATCAATCTGGAGCACCTCTGCCAGATGCCGTCGTCGAGCTGCATACATCGACGAAACCAAAACCGATGAAGGCAACGCAAATGAAAGTAATGCCATCCATCATGGATCAAATCAACAAGGCGTTTGTCCCTGATGTTCTGGTTATTTCGAAAGACAGTTTGGTGGAATTCCCTAACAGCGACAACATCCGCCACCACGTCTACTCCTTCTCAAAACCCAAACCCTTTGAGTTACGGCTCTATTCCGGAAAGCCCGAAGCGCCCATTCGTTTTGAAAATCCGGGTATCGTAGTGCTTGGCTGCAATATCCACGACTCCATGGTGGGCTACATTTACGTTGCCGATAACAACACCACCTACCAGTCCAACCACCGGGGTCGTGTTCAAATTGAAGCACTGCCCGATGCACTGGAACGAGTCTATATCTGGCACCCCAATCTCAGCCAAGGTGTCGACCAACGTATTGAGTTAAATCCGGAACAGCTCTCCCCTGAACACCCTATCCAGTTAGACATCATCAAACCACCGCCGAGAAATACCTTTGAGGCACGCTTCAAACGAAAATTTAACTGATTGAGTCGAATATTCCCTATGCGAGAAACAGTCATAGTCTTTCTATTATTCGTATCCACCAGCACCCTCGCTGGCGGTAAGATTCTGGCCACCCCCGGTGTTTCTCAGGTGGAAGGGTCAGCCGGTGGCGGTCTGGTACCTTGGGCACAACTGGCTGGCTATGCCACTGAAGAGGAAGTATCCGCCTCGGCCTTTTGTACCCGAGCAAAGGTCGATGATTTCCAGTTGGATGTCTGCGGCGCACAGATCAACCTCTATGATCGAATAGAGTTCTCTTACGCCGAACAACGCTTTGAAGTTGACCCGTTGTCGCTGGAATTAAAGCAGCGCATTTTTGGCACCAAGTTCCGGCTCTTTGGCGATGTAATTTACAGCCCCTGGCCACAAGTGGCCTTGGGGGTTCAACACAAGTTTCTTGAGACCGAAGATGTCGCATTTGCGTTAGGGGCCGAGGAAGATCAAGGCACCGATGTATACCTCGCGGCAAGTAAACTACACCTCGGCGCAGCCTTCGGCTACAACCTGTTATGGAACCTCACCCTACGCCACACCAAAGCCAATGAAATGGGGTTATTAGGCTTTGGCGGGCCGGACAAAAGTAACCCGATCCACGCCGAAGCCTCTGCCGCCATCTTACTGAACAAACATCTGGCGATCGGCATCGAGTACCGACAAAAGCCCGACAACCTAGGATTGGAAGAAGATGATTGGCAAGACCTGTTCGTTGCCTGGTTTCCCAACAAACACCTCAGTCTCACCGCCGCCTATCTGGATTTGGGTGCCATCGCCGCCGTTGAAGATCAAACGGGCTGGTATATCTCTTTGACCGGGTATCTTTAATATGGAAGCCACTAACAGAAAGTCACTAGCAGGAAACCACGTTGTGAAACAGATCTTATCGTCTTTACTGATCAGTCTGGTACTCATCGGCTGCTCAACATCCCCTAACCAGTCGACCAACAGCACGCTCTATGAAGAATTAAACGGTCACACAGGTTTAGAACAATTGGTCGATGCCTTTATTGAGCAGATTGCCTACGATGAACAGATCTTTCCCTACTTTGCCAAAGCCAATGTCGATCGATTCAGAGACAACTTCATTACTCATATGTGTGATGTCTCAGGCGGGCCATGCAAATACCAGGGCGATTCCATGATTGACATTCACACCGGCATGAACATCAATGAAGCCGACTTTAACCGGGTGGTCGAGTTACTGATCAATGCCATGGAAGAGATCGGTATCGCTTACCCTACTCAAAACAAGCTGCTGTCTCGATTGGCACCGCTACGCCCAGAGATCATAAATAAGTAACAAGCCATGTTAAGCAACCCTGTTCTCAAGGCTTCTTGCCTCAGACGACACTTGATCCAACCAGGTTTGCCGTTGCGTCTCATCCGACATGATCACCGAACCCAACAACGTACATTGAGTCGTTTCTACGCCACAAAATTTTAGGGTAAAACGATCTAACTGTTCGAGTACCGGCGCGGCCTGAAATTCCAACAACGCGTCAGGGGCATCCATCGTCAATACCAAGTGTGCCGTTTTACCAGCGAGCAACGGAATTGGCTCAGGATTATCTTCTTCAAACTTAAAGGCCACCCCCGGCAAAAAGGTTCGATCAAGCAATCCCTTAAACTTCGCCGGTAAACCGCCCCACCATATCGGAGAAACAATAACGAGATGATCGGCCCAAAGAACGGCGTCCTGAAATTCTTTTAAACAAGGTTCAAGCGGTTGAATGGCATCATAGCCCGTATCCAGACTTGAATTAAACGACATATCTGAAAGATTAAAGCGTCGAACCTCTGATATCTGAGTTGCCCCAGCCTCATAGGCGTTTGCTAATTCGAGGGAAAAACTGTGAACTTTCGGGTTGGCATTAATTAGGAGTGTCTTCATCATTTTAAATCCTCAAGGAGTGAAAAATGATGAGTCTACCGTCTGCCCTATAGGGCAGAGTCAAGACATAGATGAACACTCATTTAGAGAATCTAGACACTCACTGACGTGTTCGATATTACGTTGTATGGTAAGTAGCTGCTGTTGAAACTCCGCTTTCACCTCACGCAGAAAGGTACGAATGCGGGCCCAATCCACCTCACCCTTGTCATAGACAATGACATTCTTCAAACGGGAAAGCGTCACGCCCAATTGCTTCGCTTCGAAGATTAGGCGCAACACCTCAACATCCTGTTCAGCATACACCCGATAACGCCCTTGTCGCTTAGGCGTGCGAATCAAACCCATTTCTTCGTACAAACGAATGGCTTTAATGCTTAACCCGGTTTGTTTTGCGACTTCGCCGATGTACATCTCAAATCCTTTTACTAAGTACTTAACAAAAAGTACGCAACGAAAAGCACTTCACTAAAACGTACATAACGGGCTTCCGCTCTATTGTGTCTCTGAATTCGAAAAATTATAGGAACGAGTTTCTCTCGACCAAGTAGACCAGATACCAATGTCATAGCCATAAGTCAAAGTGACATTTACCGCGTCCATCTCTCTTGAGGCAGGATAAAGATCAAAAACGATATCCGAAATGTTCTTTGAAAGCGTCTGATCAGAGATATTATTTTCCGTCAAACTCGCACTCACATTCACAAATTCAAAAGATTGCTCACCATTAGTACTAGAAGAAACAAATCGCTCACTTTGAACGACAGAAGCCTTTCTTACAGATGGAACGTTAAGAACTTCGACTTGAATATTCAGAAGTTTTTTAAAAGGTTCTTGCGCTACCATATCCTCCATAAAAAACATCACAACAACAGTGACCACAGGCAAGGTACTAATGATTGCAAAATGGGGTTTCCATACGTTTACCGACGACTGAAATGAGCCTTCAGCCTGAACCACATAACTACCCACCACTAAATCATGCAGTGATTGTCTCGTTCGTTTATTGAAAAGATATAAATATGCGGTTGAGAAAATACCGCCAAAAATCACAATCGCCAGAAGATAATGAACAATGGAAAGACCTTCCATAAACTCTGGCGATAGATTTAGACCATTCAGATAAAAAGGAGTAGCAAAAACAACGTATCGAACAACCGACCTTAGTGGAGAAATATAGTCCCCACTTCGATTGACCACCTTAATATCTAATGCTCTTTTACCAAGAGTCTGTCCCTGTCCTATACGGCTATTCAAGATTCCGAAATAACATAACGCTATTGAAAAACCGATTAAGCGAGCGGCGTCTCCCAGGCTCACAAACCAACTTTCAAAAAACAGCCCAAGAAGGAACCCTAAGCCACCCAAAAAAAGTCCATCTAAAACTAGTGCACCGATTCTTCGCCAAAAACCTGAAATGGATGATTCCACTTTCTGTTCTGCGTCCATTCTTTCTTCCACTATTCAGTCCTTTAAATTAAATATTCACGTTTATTCATTAGAACTTTTTCAGCCCTTAAACCCTTTAGCCACGATATAGACCTCGCGAGAACGCGGGCGAGAAGCTGCAGGTTTGCGGATCATCACTTTGTTGAATGAACTGCGAACGTCTTTCAGGTATTCGTCATAGCCCACGCCCTGAAAGACTTTTGCACAGAAGCTGCCATTGGGTTTTAGGACTTGTCGAGCCATGTCCAGCGCCAGTTCCACCAAGTACATAGAAGAGTACTGATCGGTGGCATTTACGCCACTCATGTTTGGGGCCATATCGGAGATCACCACATCCACCGGACGATCATCCAACACCGCCATAATTTCATCAAAGACGCTTTCTTCGGTGAAATCGCCCTGAATGAAGTCGACATCCGGCAGTGAATCCATCGGCAGAATATCCGACGCAATCACCTTACCTTTGTCACCCACCCAAGGGCCGACGATTTGCGACCAACCACCCGGCGCAGAACCCAAATCCATCACGATCATGCCTGGTCGAATGAGTTTGTCTTTCTCATTAATTTCGATCAGTTTATAACTGGCGCGCGAACGATAGCCATCCACCTGAGCACGTTTCACATAAGGGTCATTTACGTGTTCGTCTAACCATTTTTGACTGGTCTTGGATCTCGCCATACTGTTGTTCGCTCTCGGTGTTTATTTTCAAGGAAATGTTTTTAAATAAATGAGTTCAATAGCCGGTTTAAAAACTGTGGTCCAATAAAGGTCGCAGGACGGCATTGTACTCGTCCGACCAGCTTGTCGCAAAACTACCCAAACTGGCTAAAACTCTCTGTATTTTAGCCTGACTTTTAAACACGCTGCGGCTACAATTCGCGCTATTGTTAAATCGACACTATTTGTCTCACTGCTCCCGATTACCTTTGCCGGAGACACCGGCCAGGACACACATTATGATTCGCATTACTGAACTTGCTCTCCCTCTCGATCACCCGGAAGACGCACTCAAAGCCGCCATTCTGAAACGCCTAAAGATCAAAGACGCCGATCTTAATGAGTTTACGGTGTTCAAACGCAGTTACGACGCGCGTAAAAAGAATTCAGAGATCAAATTCGTTTACATCATTGATGCGGATATCAACAACGAAGCGCAGGTGTTAGCGCGCTTTGAAGACGATCATAATGTGAAGGTTGCGCCAGACACCAACTACTACCCTGTTGCTAAAGCGCCGGAAGATTTAAAAGAACGCCCAATCATCATTGGCTTCGGCCCATGCGGTTTGTTTGCTGCCTTAACACTCGCACAAATGGGCTTCAAACCCATCGTATTAGAACGCGGTAAAGAAGTTCGTGCCCGCACCAAAGACACCTGGGCCCTGTGGCGTAAACATCAGCTGACAACCGAATCGAACGTACAATACGGTGAAGGCGGCGCCGGGCTGTTTTCCGATGGCAAACTTTACAGCCAGATTAAAGATCCGAAATTCTATGGCCGTAAGGTGATGAGCGAATTCGTTCGCGCTGGTGCGCCGGAAGAAATCATGTACGTCAGCAAGCCACACATCGGGACCTTCCGTCTGACCGGCGTGGTGTCGAGAATGCGTGAAGAAATTAAAGCGCTTGGCGGTGAAGTTCGTTTCGAAAGCAAAGTCACCGATTTCGACATTGAAGACGGTCAAATCACCGGCGTCACCCTAGCCAATGGTGAAAAACTGCATAGCCGCTATGTGGTGTTAGCACTGGGCCACAGTTCGCGTGACACCTTCCGTATGCTGGAACGCCAAGGCGTGTATCTGGAAGCCAAGCCGTTTGCGATTGGTTTCCGTATCGAACACCCTCAGCCTATGATTGATCAGGCACGCTTGGGTAAATACGCAGGCCACCCGGAACTGGGTGCCGCCGATTATAAAGTAATCCATCACGCCAAAAATGGTCGTGCAGTGTACAGTTTCTGCATGTGCCCTGGCGGTACTGTCGTTGCTGCGACGTCCGAAGACGGCCGCGTAGTGACCAACGGCATGAGCCAATATTCCCGCAACGAGCGCAACGCCAACTCAGGCATTGTGGTTGGTATTCATCCTGAAGAAGATTTCCCTGGCGGCCCACTGGCCGGTGTTGAGCTGCAAGAACAACTGGAAAGTAATGCCTTCCTGATGGGTGGCGAAGACTACACCGCACCAGGCCAGTTGGTCGGTGACTTCATTAAAGGCGTACCGTCTACCGAATTGGGTGACGTTGTCCCGTCTTACAAGCCCGGTATTAAACTGACAGACCTAGCGCCATCATTGCCAGACTACGCCATTGAAGCCATTCGCGAGGCGTTAACCGCCTTCGGTAAGAAGATCAAAGGCTTTGATCGTGACGACGCCATCTTAACCGGGATTGAAACGCGCACCTCTTCGCCAGTTCGAATTAAACGGGATAATGACAGCCTGCAAAGCTTAAACACCCGTGGCTTATACCCGGCCGGTGAAGGCGCAGGCTACGCCGGTGGCATTCTGTCTGCAGGCGTGGATGGCATTAAAGTCGCCGAAGCCTTAGCGAAACAAATGATGGCAGATCTGGAAGGCTAGCAAAGGGGAAAGTAACTCATGAAATTCGACGACATCAAAAAGCTCCACCAGAAAAAATATCGCCAGCAGTTTGGTCACTATCTGGTGGAAGGTGAACATCTGATTCTTGAGTTACAAAAAGCGGTTGCCCAATCCGGCATTGATCTACACACCATTCAGTTGTTTGTGACGGAGAAGTATCAGGATTGGTCTTCCCCTTTTGAAAAGCGTGTCGTGTCATCCAAACAAATGACGCTGCTTTCAGATACCAAATCCCCTCAAGGCATTATCGCCTGTGTGCCTTTGCCTGAGTCAGCCCCAGCTGCCGATCAAAGTGTGTCTGATCAGAGTAAAAGCGAACGCTGTATCTACCTTCATGAAGTGCAAGACCCTGGCAACCTTGGGACCATCCTTCGAACACTGGCTTGGTTTGGCGGCTTTCGCTTATTGCTCAGCCCTAACAGCGTTGATCCGTACAACTCCAAAGTCGTGCGTTCCAGCATGGGCGCCATCTTTCATGTGCCGATGGAATTAGAGGTGTCACTGGATGATTTGGCTGAGCGCTTTGATCGCTTCGCCTACCTTGATATGAACGGAGAAATCATCAAATCCGAAGCCTTTGCCGACTTCCCATGTTATCTGTTTGGCAACGAAGCCCGTGGTGTGCCGAGAGAAGCACTTACCGCACTCAATGCCACCGCCTTTACCATTCCCGGCAACGGTGCCATTGAATCGTTGAATTTAGCGAGTGCGGTGAATATGAGCGTGTTTCAGTTGTCGGTGTGAGGAAAGAAATAACGCTCCCTTTACAGAACTACAGACACTTTATCACTCTTGGCAAAAATCACTTTTTATATTCAACAGTGATTGCTCATCAAAAATTGGTGATAGCAGTAGTCTTGAAGCGTATGGCGAAATAAATAATGAGTGAAGACGCAAACGACTATCCGCCCCACTCAACGAAATAACCTCTGCCACAGTGTTAGCAGGTACAACATTCACATGTTGAAGCTCATACTTTATAAAAGAGCCTCCATGAAGGTAAAACCGCCAAGCCTTAAACTGATCCGTTCGCCATATAACCATTAGCGTTCCCTGACACCCGGCAAAAATTTCTTTTGCATCGACTAACATCACATGCATATCAGATGCGTCACTTCCATCTTCAAATACATTGCCAGAATAAACTTTAGCTTTGTAATCAGTAAGATTAATCCCTCTCTCCTTCAACCCCTGTATAACCTTTGTATACGTTGTAATCCTTTTCTTTTCTTTCTCAGCCACCCACGGCCATACCTCTCTATTTAACTCATTTAAATTTAAAATCTCAGAGGTAGCTTGCTGATAATTGCCCTCAAAATAGCGAGTAACCTTAGCATCAACATTCGAAAAGGCTGCAGGAACAATGGTTGCTACTCCATACACAGAAAATGTCAGTAAACTGTTTTTGAGAACATACAACGCTTCATCTTCTGCTAACTCAGAGTAATTCAGGTCTTTAGAGGCTTCGTGACCAAACTTAATTTCCATCTCCGACGCATTGGTTAAGCTCGCCAACGCGATAAATAAACTAAAGACTATGCCTTTTAAAGCCTTTGTCATCCTGCCTCCGAGTTGTATTAACGCCCTGTCATAAGCCGAACCACAATATCACCACCTTTTCCCAGGCACAAAAAAGGCCTCCGAAGAGGCCATAGGTATAGAACAACAAAAAATTGTTTTTGGCAGTGAATCGATTACTGACGAATACCTTCAACATGAAGTTCCAGCTCAACCGTTTCAGACGCTGGGCCAAGGTTGTAGTCGATACCGAAGTCTTTCAGTTTGATCGTCGTTGAACCGGCGAAACCGTTACGGAAACCACCCCAAGGGTCGTTACCACCACCGATGTGTTCTGCATCAATGGTTACTGATTTAGTAACACCGTGCAGCGTCAAATCACCCACCAATTGGAAAGTGCCGTTGTCACCCGTAACAACCGACTTGCTTTGGAAGATGGCTTTTGGATAAGTGCTCACGTCCAGAAAATCATTGCCACGAAGATGTTTGTCACGCTCTGCGTGGTTTGAATCGACACTCTTGGTATCGATCACAACATTCACTTGGCTTGCCGCCAGATTCTTCTCATCAAAGGTAAATTCACCTTTGAAGTCATTGAAACGGCCTGTTAACCAGCTGTATCCCAGGTGTTTGATTCTGAATTGAATCGAGGCATGTGCGCCTTTGGTATCAATCACATATTTATCAGCCATTGCAGACATTGACATAAGTGAAGCTAACGATGCAGCCAATAAAGTTTTAGTGATCTTGCCTAATTTCATTTGAGTCTCCTATAAGTTTGTTCTTGTCAAATGTGTTCTTGTTAAATGTGTTCTTGTTACGTTCTTTCTAATCCGTGTTCATTGCAGAGTTTTTGAATACTATTGTTTTGACTTACGAGCCTTTGATCATTCGAAGTAACGTCCGATCTTTGTCTATGAAGTGATGTTTCAACGCGCCCAGCGCATGCAGTACCGCCAAACCAATTAAGGTATACGCCACATACTCATGAATCATGCCAGCGATATCGCCCTGGCTTTCGCCACCCGCGATCAGTGCAGGCACTTCAAACAGCCCAAACACATCAACACCATGCCCTTTCGCGGTAGAAATCAAATAGCCGCTGAACATGACCACCAGCATCAATAAATAGAGGCCAAAGTGCGCCAGCTTCGCGCCAACTTTTTCCGCCTTTGAGTGATTTTCCAATGGCTTAGGGTGAACATTGATCATTCGCCAGACCAGACGAAATACAATCAGTATGAACAGCAACACGCCAATGCCTTTATGTATTGGGGGTAAGGTCTGATACAAACTGTCGTAATAGCTCAGCGAACGCATATAGATGCCTGAGGCAAACAGTCCGATGATGGTCAGCGCTGCAATCCAATGTACAGAAATGGTTACCACACCAAAGCGATTTTCAGAATTTTTTAACTGCATTTTAAAACCCTGTTATCCGATACAAGGCCAGATGAAGGCCGCACCGTTGAATGTCTTTCGTAAATTTTTAGCAAGATTATCAATTAACAATCCGATAATCTTCTAGAAAATATAGGCTAGTAATATCGAAATGATCGATATTACTTTTATCTGTTTCTCAGCTAACCGTCTAAAAAGTCAATTTCGTTCTAAACACTATCATGAGAAAGTTTTACACTCTGACCAAAAGATCAGAAAATTGTTCAATAGCCACCGTACCTACAACCTGAACAGCCATAAGCGATGACACATTTAACGTCTGAATCTGCCCGATATCATCATGTTAAGCAGCTGAATAACTTAGAGTTGTTGGACGCACGCTTTCGTCGTCAGACCTTTGGAAAGCACGTGCATGAAGGGTTTTGTATTGGAGTGATTGAAGACGGCGCCCAGGCGTTCTTCCGATCAGGTGAAATTCACGTTGCAGGCACAAACCGCATCATTCTGGTCAATGCTGATCAAGTGCATACCGGATATTCGGCAACAGATCACGGCTGGTCGTATCGGGCCATTTATCCAACGCCGGAACACTTTGAATCGGTAACCAATGAATACGGATTAAATACCGGCACACCCTACTTTGATGCCTCAGTCGTTCATGACCCGTTGATGGCGAATCAACTGCGCCATTTATTCAATGTGATGGCCTCAACTGACAGCTCCACGCTGGAAATTCAAACCTGCTATCTGCAGGTCATCAGCCACTTGATTCAGCGACACAACCGTAGCCGAGCCATGCCGTTAACGACAGGTTCAGAACATTGGGCCATTGAAACCGTTAAGGAATTCCTGACGGCCAATGTAGATCAAAATGTTTCTCTTGATCAATTAAGCGATCTGGTCAATCTAAACCCACATTATTTGGTACGAACATTTCAGAAAACGACGGGGATGCCACCCCATGCGTATCATGTTCAGATTCGCTTACAACAAGCCAAAGCGTTATTATCTCACGGAATGAAACTTCATGACGTGGCCTTAGAAACGGGCTTCAGCGATCAAAGCCATCTGTCTCGCCATTTCAAAAAGGCTGTAGGTGTGACGCCTGGCGTGTTCCAGCGGCAAGTAAATGCATCACCAGTGATTAACCCGCCATTAAATAGCCATCCCCATTAATCTATTTGGTTCTTATTCATCATGTTTCGATAACCTCCATGTGCTAACATCTGTACCAACACTGATAACAAAAGACGAGGTGAAATATGGACACAAGAATCCAATTTCGAGTCGATGAAGAAACCAAACGTTTAGCTCAACAAATGGCTGAAAGCCAAGGCAGAACGCTAAGTGAGGCCTGTCGGGAACTGACAGAGCAATTAGCCGAGCAACAGAGAAAAATTGAATCGCATCAAGAATGGCTAGCAAACGAGGTCAATCAAGCCTTTGCCAAACTGGAAGAAGGTAATGCCCATTTTATTGAGCAGACAGACGCTCAAACAGAAATGGAACGCCGCAAAGCCAACATTCGCAGCAGGTTCAATAAGGCATGATATTCTGGGAAGAAGAGGCGCTTAACGACCGAGAAAAAATATTTGAATACCTTTACCGTTTTAATCCTCTAGCTGCAGAGCAAACTGATTCCCTTATTGAACAAAGAACGCTTATGCTACTAGAACAACCCGAAATGGGCGTTGTTCGAAAAGGAATTAAAGGCCGTTTGCTCATTATTCCTGAGATATCAATGACAGTGTCGTATTGGATCGACGAGCAGCATATTCGAGTCATGCGAGTATTGCATCACAAGCAAAAATTTCCCTTACGATAACTCAAACATGCCCTTCTAAATCACGGCAACGCTAAAACCATCGATTGAATCGTAAGAACACCACTTGTAGAGCGGCGATTAACGTCATTAACCCCGCAACGATCCAAAAGGCATCAGAGTTATCCGCCCCCGGCATTCCTCCGACATTGATTCCCAGCAATCCGGTTAAGAAACCTAGCGGCAGGAAAATCGCAGCAACAATCGAAAGCATGTACATGCGATTATTCATTTGCTCCGACATGGCACTGGCAATTTCATCTTGAGTGATGGACGCTCGTTCGCGAATGGAATCCAAGTCCTCGATATAACGAAGCAAGTGATCTGAAGTCTGTCTTAAATGGATGTAATCATGGTCGCTGATGAAGGAGAAACGATCCGAAATCAGTTTCTGCATTGCCTCACGTTGAGGCGAGAGATAACGTCGTAACACTATGGCCTGACGACGTAAATCCGCCAAATCAGAACGTAACGAGTGAGAGGCACTGTCGATGACCTTTTCTTCCAAAGACGCGATGGTTTCTTCTTGCGCGTGCAAGGTGCCCTGCATACGGCTGATCAATCGGTCGGTCAGCATCACAATGAATTCACCCACCGTAGTCGGCCCAGCCCCTTGCTCAATTTGTTCGACGATGTCTTGTGCCGACAGCAATCGACGCTTGCGGGTGCTGATGATGCGATACGGCTCGATCCAGATCCGAATCGACACCATATCTTCAGGGTCAGAGTTAGGCGCCAGATTTACCCCTCGCAAGGTCAGCAAGGCACCTTGGCCGAATCGGGTACAGCGAGGGCTGGTTTCATCACACAACAAGCCATCGATGATCACCTGATCCAAACCGCTTTTCTCATTCAACCATTGCTGTGCTTTCTCAGAGGTGTAATCCAGATGAATCCAGGCGGGCGCCCCTTCACTGCCAGCGGTTTCCAGGTCACTCCAATTCAGTGTCTGCCCTTTCTGTGCGCCATTCAAACAATAGGCGTACACCAATCCATCGTTGTCTTTCTGCATTTCTTATTTCTCTAGAGATCCTTACCCAACAGCAATAGTAGTTGAGCTATTCAAATCAAACTAGAGAAACAAAAACTTCAGTTAATAAAGACTCACCCCCACGCCTGCCACAAGCCCATCAGACTGATGACAATCAACACCGAACCCAGCACTCGGAAAAAAGTCGGCGTTTCGGCACTGACCATCTTCTCGTGGAAATGCATTCCAATAAAATGACCTACCGTTGCACAAGGTAATAGCCACAAATGGTGAATTAACTGGAAGTCGACGCCCGCCCAAACAAACGCAGCACATTTGATGATGACCAAGATAAACCAGAGTACAAACAGCGTGTCTCGCAGTTGATGTTTTGCCACATGAGAGGCATACACCGCCACGATAAGCGGAGCACCAATCAACGATGTACCACTGATGTAACCGCCCAACATGAGAAAACCGGTGTCGAGCGTTTTACTGTTACTTTTGAAAGGTTTGTTGAGCACATAGCCGATGGCATAGACGGTCACAATAGCAAAGATGATGCTACTCATAATATGGGAAGGCAGACTTAACAAGCCAAACACACCGATCAGCTTAGGAACAATCATTACCCCAAGCGAGTACTTGAGGTATTTCCAGTCGATGGTCGACACCGACTTGTCGGCATTATCATTTGCCAAACCACTCGCCAATGTCTCTTTCTTTACCTTTTGGTGATTGGCTTTTCTGTGACTAGCATTTCTATGACTAGAGAACGCGATCCAAGAGGAGAACACCAACAGGTGCACCGCAATAATCGGCAGGAACACCAGTGGATCATTTACGATCAAGAGCAAGAACGGCAAGCTCAGTACGGCGCCACCAAAACCTAACCCAGAGCGAACAAAGCCACTCCAGACAAACAACAAACCAATGGCGATGTATTGCCAAGTTTCAAGGTTTTCCATTGAACACATCCTTGTCTGAAAGAGGCTGGATTATGCCTGAAGGTCATGTGGCCCACAATTTCCTGCATCTTAATTTCTAACCAGTTACTCAATAGTTCAAAGTCAATTTCGTACAATCTTTCACGGACGGCTTTCACTAAAATTAAACATCAATTCACTCTATTTTTTTATGTACTGTTTTTTAATTATGAACAAATCAACGCTGTTTCTTCATGGGGTACGCGACACCCTTCCGCTGGTCTTGGCCGCTGTGCCCTTTGGCATTTTATTCGGGGCTTTGTGCCAAGCCTTCGAATTGCCTTTGGCACTTTGTCTGGCGATGTCAGTGTTTGTGTTTGCAGGCTCGTCCCAGTTTGTGGCCGCTAACTTACTGGGTATTGGAACGCCCTGGATGATCGTGGTCGGTGCCACCTTCATCGTGAACCTGCGACACATGATGTACAGCGCGAACCTGATGAAACACGTTCGCCCTTACTCGCAATTAAGACGAGCTATGATGGCTTTTGGCTTAACGGATGAAACCTTTGCCACGGTGCTTAATCGTTTGAATCAGTATCAGGACGAACCCTTTTCCGGCAGTTACTACTTCGGTTCCTACGGGTTCATGTACAGCAACTGGATCTTTTGTAGCTGGCTGGGATTTGTATTGGGCGGTCAACTGGATGACCCTCTCGCCTGGGGGCTGGATGTAGCGATGGTGGTCGCCTTCATCGGAATTGTCACTCCTTTACTGGTAAATCATCTGATGTGGTTGAGTGCCATTCTGGCGGGAACCACCGCCGTTTTGTGTCATGACCTGCCGTTTCAATTAGGCATCGTAGCCTCGGCGTTGGTCGCCATCCTGATCCCCACCTGGTTAAGCCTTCGTCAAAAGGCATCTACCCCGGCTCCGACATCGACATCGACCACAGCGTCGGCATCCAGCCTTGAAGACAGTTTTTAGGAATTAATCACGATGAACACAGAATCACTGACAACCGTTATGACAGATACCGAAATGGTGTTGCTCATTGTAGGAATGATGATGGTTACCTTTGGCGTGCGTTACTTCCCGTTTGCCTTGGCATCAAAAGATAACCTGTGGGGGAAATACCAGAACGTGGTCGAAACAGCGCTGGGTTTTGTGCCGGTCGCGGTACTCACCGCGATCATAGTACCAACTGTACTGATCAGAGATGGGGAAACTGTATCTGTCTCTTTGGACAACTTTCATCTATTGTCCTCCCTTGTGGCATTTGCCGTTGCCTATATAACTCGACACACCTTGCTCACAGTAGTGTCCGGTCTTGCCACCTTTGGACTGTTAAAACTTTTCTTTTAGTCAGTCGACTAATATGAACCACAGCTTGTCATAATCTAACCCTCGTATGACGCAAGGTTGGTTCGCACCACTCCGCTTCATCTATCAGTTTGAGGTCTTTGTGAATCGAGACGCACACCTTACTCCGCAACAACTGACACAAGGGATTCTCTTTGGGCTGATCGCAGCCCTGATCTGGGGAGCCTGGCCAGTGGTCTCTGCGCTGGGCGTTCGTCAATCTTTGGGTGCAAACGACCTGATCTTTTTGCGCTTTACCGTATCCGGGCTTATTTTGTTGCCGCTCTTTTATAAACTCCGGTTTCAGGGCGTAAATCTCGGTAAAGGTTTGGTGTTGGCCTGTGGCGCCGGCTTGGGTTACATCTCACTCTGTTTGTACGCACTGTCATTTGCACCCGCCAGCCACTTCGGTATCATCACGCCCAGCTGCATGCTGACCTTTACCACACTCGGCAGTTGGTTGCTGCTCGGAGAAAAACTGTCGCTCAGTCGAGTATTCGGCTTCATCATTATTATTCTCGGCGTGCTATCGATCGGCTGGTCCAGCCTCCACTCCGACATCAGCAACCCGAATTATCCGGAAAGCTGGAAAGGCGACATCATTTTTGTCTTCTGTGGTTCCCTCTGGGCGCTGTACACCATCAGTAGTCGGGTTTGGCAGGTCGAAGCCTTCCATGCCACTACGCTGGTGTCCGTATTATCGATGTTCATTTACGCACCTATTTATTTTTTTCTGACCGATCCCAAACTGTTCAGCGCTCCGGTATCCGAAGTCGCCTTTCAAGGCGTAATGCAGGGAGTGCTGACCGCAGTCCTGGCTCTGCTGTTCTTCAGTAAATCGGTCAATCTCATCGGTGCCAGCAAAGGGGCCGTGTTTGGTGCTTTAGTTCCGGCGGTTGCCCTGCTACTCTCCATCCCTGTATTGAATGAATTTCCGAGTCTGGTGGAAATCATTGGCGTGATGGTGGTAAGTCTGGGAATGCTGTACGCGCTCGGATTACTTAAAATTAGAAAGCTGGAATACACATCACAACGTGGTGGAAGCTGACAACCTAGAAGTAAGCGTATGAACGAACAACAGAAGCAACAACTAAAAGCGATGCTGGCGCAATTTTCGGAACAAGAGAAGCAGGATCTAAAACAGCAGATGGGCATTGATCTGGACACAGAACTGGACCCGGACAACATAGATCCTGAGCTTGCCAAACTGTTGGTCGACAGCGGTGTCTTATCTTCCCGACCAAAACTTTCCAAGGTCGTAGGCACGGACGTAAGCTGTTCATTTTGTGGTAAGCCCAGTGCCGAAGTTGGCGCATTAATCACATCGCCACAAGGCGCAAAAATCTGTCGCCAATGTATTATTCAATATCAGAAAAGTTAGCAATACCCCAAAAGTTAGCATTAAGTATTACTTCACAGCTAAACACCTTTATTCACCAAACCGAAAGGCAAGCTTCCTCAAGCGCCAACGTCAGATTAAAGAGGAAATTTTCCAAAAAACAGCTATAACTAGGGAACCTTTAGAGAAGAGTCGCCGCTCAAGCCAATGCTTTTCTAGAGTGATAACAACGATAAGGAGTCATCGAAATGAAAGTCAAAACTGCATTATTTCTTAGTGCACTGAGTGTGGGTCTATCCGGTGCGTTTGCAACGCAAGCACAAGCTGAGTGTGGTCATTGCTCAGAGGCACCTGCGAATGCCCAAGCGTATATTATCTCTCCTCAACATGGAGAAACCGTAGACCAAACCTTTACCGTAAAATTCGGTCTTACAGGAATGGGAGTTGCACCCGCTGGGATGGATCGCAAACACACAGGTCACCATCACTTGCTGGTGGATGGCAAGCTGCCTCCGATGGATCAGCCAATGGGCAAAAACGTGAAGCACTTTGGTGGTGGTCAAACCGAAACCACGCTAACGCTAACGCCAGGCACACACACCCTGCAATTAATTCTGGGCGACATGAAGCACCAACCGCATAATCCGCCGGTGGTGTCTGAGCCAATCACGATTACAGTGAAATAGTTTTAATACCCATCACAGTCTCGTTTTCCTTGCTGTGGTGGGTTCCCTTCCCAAAACATTAATCAGTTCCTGATAAATTGATCAATGTCACTTAGACTTAATCAAAATGTATTAGTTTTTATATTCTAGAAACAAAGAACACAATCGCTCGAAAAGAGACTGAAGCAATGAGTCATTCTGAATTTGCTGATTATCTGTGCGAACAACTCATGCCGATTGGCCCGGTGCGGGCAAAACGCATGTTCGGTGGATATGGGCTTTTTCTGGACGACCTTATGTTTGGTTTGATTGCGGACGATGTGCTCTACTTAAAAACTGATGAGCTGACGCGACCGAACTTTGAAAGCCTCGGACTGGAACCGTTTTCCTATTCGAAAAAGGATAAAGTCGTTTCACTGAGCTATAGTCAAGCGCCTGAGGATGCGATAGAAGACCCACATTTATTATGCGAGTGGGCAAATGCAGCCTTTGGTGCAGCGCTTCGATCTGCAAACAATAAGAAAAAAAATAAGTAACAAAAGGCGAGCTATGTTCCAAAAAATCCTGCTATGGGTTTTCGTTGTGCTGTTTATTTTATGTGCCGCGTTATACACCCGTTTTTATACATTAGGCCAAGAGTCAAAAGACTATACGGCAATGGGCCTCGAACAAGGCTCATTAATGCCCTGCCCGGACACGCCAAATTGCGTGAACAGTGAATTTCCGGATGATCAGGAGCACTATATTGCGCCGTTGCTCATTACCGATGGCGAATGGACCAGTCTGCAAATTCTATTACGTCAGGCAATTCGCCAGCACGGCGGTATCGTTAAAAACACAAATGAACATTATATGGCCGCCGAGTACACCAGTGGCTGGTTTGAGTTTGTAGACGATATCGAACTGCGTTTCGACCCGGAGATGAAGCTACTGCACATTCGTTCTGCCTCACGAGTAGGTTACAGCGACTTGGGTGTAAACCGGGAGCGTTCCGAACGATTGAAGGGTGTGATCGAGAAACTATTGGTCAGTAATTAATCGATTACGCAATAATCCATCGATTTTCTTCATGTCATAGATACAGAAAATTGACTGGAAGCCTGCCCTCAAGATCTTTATCCTAGCGGTCAACTTTTTCTCTTTTTTGACCGTTAGGTATCCCTCCTGAATGAAACAGACCTCTGACAAGCTCATTATTTGGATCATCATCCTGACCCAATTTGCCAGCCCCTTCATGTTTTCCGGAGTCGCAATCACTCTGCCACAAATGGGTCGCGAACTGGATGCCAGTGCCGTAGCACTGGGCCTGGTTGAGTCTGTGTATTTGGGGCTGTCTGCCGCACTACTTTTACCAATGGGCCGAATTGCTGACGCCACCAGCCGGGAAGTATTGTTCAAAATAGGGTTGGTCGGATACGCGATCTGTACCTTCACCATCAGTCTGCTTCCTGATATCTATACGGTCATTCTGGTTCGAGCCGTTCAAGGCATTTTTGCAGCGTTTATGATGGCGACTGGTATGGCCATCATTTCGCACAAGGTGCCCAAAGAACAGTTGGGCCGCACCATGGGCTTTTGCATTGGTGCCATCTATGCGGGTCTTTCCGCTGGCCCACTCATCGCAGGTTGGGTGACAGAGCATCTGGGCTGGCGAGCGGTCTATATTCTGACCTTTGTACCGTTAGCCATATCCACAGCACTCGCGGTCTGGATTCTTCCTCACCAATGGAAACCAATGGAAGAGAAATTCGATTGGTTTGGCAGCTTGCTGATCTGTATTTCAATCGGCTTGCTGATCTTTGGCAGCGCCTCACTGCATCACGGTCATGGGGGCTTTTTGATTACTGCCGGTGTGGTGGTGTTAGGGTTATTTTTTGCTCTGCAATCCAAGCTGACGCATCCGCTGTTGGATCTTCAAGCAATGAAAGCCAACAAAGATTTCAGCCATGCACTGATTACCCAACTGTTCATGTACGCAGGTGCCTTTGGCGTCACCTTCCTATTGGGTTTATATTTGCAATCGGTGCGTCACTACAGCGCTCAACATGCCGGGCAAGTTTTAGTGCTTGGCCCAGTGCTAATGGCGATCATGGCTCCGATTTGCGGTCGACTTGCCGACCGTTTTAATAAACGCGCGATGACCAGTTTAGGGGTCACAATGGCCATCATCAGTCTGGCTCTGTCGTTACAACTGGACGATCAATCGGGATTAGCCATACTAATAGCAATCATCTTGACGCAGGGCTTGGGTTTCGCCCTGTTTTCGTCGCCCAACATGGCTATCGTGATGAGCAGCGTGCCACCCAGTCAGTACAGTCTGGCGTCGGCTCTAGGGGCTAAAATGCGGTCACTGGGAATGGTCCTGGGGATGATTTTAATTACCACTATTACCTCAGTATATCTGGGCGAACAAAGCATTGATGATGCGCCGCAACAGTACATGCAGGTGATGGACACCACCTTCCTGATTTTTATTGGATTACTAGCCGTAGCATGTTGGCTGTCGGTTACTACCATTAAAGATCACAAGGTCACAACAACGCACAGAGAAACCTCAAACGCCACCGAAGGTAATTAATATGTTAACGCTTGAAACCATTACGTTATTCTTCACCGCCAGCGTGTTGTTATCAATCTCCCCCGGCCCGGACAATATCTTTGTGTTGATGCAATCCATCACCCAAGGTCCGAAAGCCGGTATGGTGACAACGTTAGGGCTGTGCACCGGCTTATTGGTTCATTCCACCGCTGCCGTATTGGGCGTGGCGGTAATTTTTCAAACCTCAGAAATCGCATTTACGGTGTTAAAACTGGTGGGGGCCGCCTATCTGCTTTATCTCGCCTGGGGCGCCTTCCGGGCTAAAAGCTCTGAATTGAGCAAATCACAAACTAAAACGCCTCTGAAAAAGCTGTATTTCCGAGGCATTGCGATGAGCACCACCAATCCGAAGCTATCGATCTTCTTTTTGGCGTTCTTACCCCAGTTTGTTGATCCGGCGTTAGGCTCCGTCAGCCTGCAATTGACCTCATTAAGTGCCATCTTCATCGTGTCTGCATTGCTGGTATTTAATGCCATTGCGTTAATGTCCGGCCATCTTCGTAACTATCTGGCGGACTCAGATAAGGCACAAACCGTGCTGAATCGAGTTGCCGGCTTTGTGTTTGTGGGACTGGCTCTGAAATTAGCCACCACACGCTGATTCATCTCAATCATCAAAAACTTAATGCCATGACTCTTGCTCATGGCATTAATTCAGCACTTTCATTGGTTCTTCTCCCTCGGTACTCAGTATGATGAGCGGAAGATCATCAGCGGAGCCCTTCGTCATGCAACGATTCCATGAAATTATTAAACAGATTGCGAGCCAACAGCAGGAATACGACATTCAAGTTCCGGAGCACTGGGGACAAGGCCGAGCAACCTTTGGCGGGCTTATTGGCGGTATTCTGTATCGGGCCATGCGCTTCCATGTGGATCAAGACAGACGCATTCGCTCGTTAAATATTTCTTTCGTAGGGCCAGTTTCGCCGGGGCCAATGCAGGTAATCGTAAATGTCCTGCGTAATGGCGGTTCGGTGACTCACGTAGAAGCCAGAGCCGTTCAGAATGATCAGGTTCAATGCATGGCATTAGCCAGCTTTGGCAGTGACAGGGAATCCAGCATCGAAGTACCCGCCAAAAGAGCACCCGAAGCCAGAATACCGGTGGAAGAGGCAAAAGAGCTGCCATACATCAAAGGCGTGACCCCGGAGTTTGTTCAGCAAATCAGAATGCGCTGGATTGATGGCGGTTTTCCTTTCTCTGGCAGTCAATCGAATATAATTGATGGCTATATGCAGTTCAGAGATCAGGCAGAACAACTGGATGATCAAGCGTTCGATGAAACAGCCCTGATTACCCTGATTGATGGCTGGCCACCGATTCAACTGTCTAAGATGAAGAAACCTTCACCCGCCAGTTCACTCACCTGGGCATTGGAATTCATCCAACCCATTGAAAATCTAACGAAAGACAGCTGGTTACGTTATCAGGTAGACATTGACCACTCCCATAATGGCTATGGTCAAAACCATGCCCAAATTTGGTCTGAAAGTGGTGAACTACTGGCCATCAGCCGACAAACCGTCACGGTCTTTGGCTAGGTCTTTAGCTTATGTCTAAGAACTTAACTCATAGTTAAGTTCTTAATCCATCTGATTGGCATAGGGACTGTTTGCGCCGTCTTGCATCACGCCGGCAATGATGGTGTAGGCTTCCACCCAAGCGGCTTTTACCTCAGGTGTGAAAGCCGATTGCAGTCCTTGTTCCAAGGTCCACAACAGCGCCGTTGCTACCGTTTGATAATGGTGGGGTTCGACTTTATAGACAGTGTGCCGGCGACCTAATTGCCAGACATGGAGCTTTAACTGCTCGAATCTCTGAAGACCACGTACCACCAGCGTGATGATTTTCATCAGCTTCCGACCCTGCTCCTTGATATCGCCTGAGAACAGAGGTTTCAAAGATGGGTCCAGTTCAAATAAACGACCGTAAAAAAGCTCTGCGGCTTGCTCTGAAATAGGCACAACTTTTTCCCATGATTCTTGAACTAATTGCACTTGTTCCGGTGTCATCTGCACATCCTTATCGTATTATTTCCAAGCCACAGGTAGAGTAAATACCTTCACATACCAACGGCCCATAAATACAGTTAACCAAGTCTGATAGATCGATTACTATGATTTAATTATCGGCCAGCTAACGCATTGCTGGAATTTTGAACACTCAAACGGAGATTCTTATGTCGATTGCACCGTCCATCAGTGCCTTTCACCAATTTTTCACTTGGATACTATTAACTGTAGCTGTCATTTCAGTGGCTGCCTGTTCAAGTTTCTCCGGCCCGGACAATGCCCCGCTTAGAGAGACGCACTGGCAGGTAACCGAGATTTTTTCCTACCCGGTGACAGCCAAAGAAGAGCAACAAAGTGCCTACTTACAGTTTTCAGCCAATGGAAAAGTCGAGGGGCATTCGGGCTGTAATCAATTATTCGGCCAGTACCACCTACAGGATTCCATCATCTACTTCACGCGCATGGCCAGCACGCGCATGGCCTGTGTTGGCCAGGCCGATGAAATCGAAGGTTATATGCTGGATCTTCTGAAAGAGCCGAAACTCTGGATCATCAAAGGTGAAACGCTGGTGTTGTTTAACAAAGAGCAGCAGGTTCAAGCGCGGTTCAAATCGGTCTATTAATGCGCGCATCCTAGCAATAGCTCATCAAGAATCCCGACTGATACTCTAACCCCCATAAGGTAGTGCTTCATCTATAGTATAAGAATAACCTCATGGGTCTCCCTTTCTGGGCTAGGAGGTCAGTCGCATGTCACAGAATACCTCGTCATCCGATCACCAAAACACGGGTCACACGGATGAACAATCTAATGGATCATTTGATCAATGCTCTTCGACGAATCCACCCATCAATCAGGTGGATCAATCAATCGAACAACCAAACGATCAACCAGGCAACCAACAAAGCTATCTGGCACGGGAAGAAGTTCAGGCGCTGAGAAAAGCCAATGATTTGAAAGCGGTCTGGGGACTTGTCTTCAACTGGCTTTTGGTGGCGGCTTCCTTTGCCTTGGTGGGCTATGATGCCAACCCGATTACGATACTGGTGGCGATGATCATTATTTCCGGCCGTCAGCTCGGCTTTGGGATTCTGTTGCACGATTGTTCTCATCGCTCCTGGTTCTCCAAAAGCTGGATGAACGACCATCTGGGTCATTGGTTAGCAGGGGTTCCGATTTTGGTACCCATGCGCTTTTATCGCCCTTACCATTTTATTCACCACACCAAGACCGGCACGGAACTCGACCCGGATGTGGATAACATTCGGAACTACCCCGTCACCAAAGCCAGTATGCGTCGAAAAGTCTGGCGAGACTTCACGGGCCGCTCCGGTTTGAAAGCCTTATATGGCGTGTTATTTTTTGCCAATACCGGCCGAGTTGGGAACACCGTTTCTCTCGGGAATAAGCAAAATCAGCGCACAGCTCAGGAAACCCGCGATTTTGCCTTTGCCAACTTCCGCGACATTCTGATCTTTCACAGTGCCTTCTTTGGCATTTTCTGGATGATCGGTGAACCTATGCTCTACCTACTGTGGTGGGCATCTTATATCTTCACCTATCCGTTCATCATTCGTCTGAGACAAGTAGCAGAGCACGGTGCTATGCCGAAGTTATCGAGTAAGGATGTTCGGGAGACCACCCGAACAACCCTCGCCAGTTGGTGGGAACGCCTGACCTTTGCGCCAAATTATGTGAATTACCATTGCGAGCATCACTACCAACCGACTGTGCCGGGCTACAATTTGCCGGAAATGCACCGACTGCTAAGACAACGGGGGTTCTATGAAGACCACTCTGCGGCGTTGGTGCAAGGCGGCTATCGGGAAGTTTTTCGCCTTGCTTCGTCCCAAAAGAGATCCCGTTCCAAGTGATCCTCTTATGCCAGTTAACTCTTTTGCTCGTTAACCCCTCATGCCACTAAGCTGATCATCCGAGCTTCACGGATGATCAGACTTCAAGCGCCGACTGTTCTATTTTGAAACGATCACTGAGCCCTTCCAGAAACGCAGAGACCACTTTCTGAGGAGCTTCCACTTGCGGATAATGGCCGATCTCTTCCAACTCGGTGACTTTAGCTCCCGGAACCAGCTTCCTAAAACGGTTAACCAGATGTTGACCGGAAATCGGGTCAATCACGCCATCAATGAGATGCAAGGGCATCGCTACCGCATCAGACTGCTGTAACGCCCCCACCCAACGCTCACGAAACTCCCGACGTTCCTGCATGTAATAAATTAACTGCGGAACGACCAAGCGCCCTTGTTTGTACTCAAGCAACGTCCATAGCTCATCGATATCCGACAAAGTTAACCCGTCAGAACAAATCCGCTGAAGACTGTCCGTAAACTTCTTCTTACTCATCAACTTCGCCAGGATAGATCCTATCGGACTCATCAGTAACTTTTGAATCAGTAAGGGTTTATGGGTTTCCGGGAATAACCCGCCATTTAATAAACTGACGGACTTAATCTCAAAGCTCAGACTCCCTTCAATATGACGTGCCAACAGCTCTTGCGACACCGTATCGCCATAGTCATGCCCCAGAATATGAACCGCCGGTAACTTCAGTTGCTCCACTAAATGCACAATGACATCGGCCTGCTTCGCAATGGAATAACCAAACGACGTAGACTTGTCCGAAAAGCCGTAGCCCATCATGTCTGGTGCAATTAAATCAAAGTTCGGGGTTAATAGCGGCCAGATGCCCTTCCAGTCGATACTGGCGGAAGGAAAACCATGCAGTAGTAACAAAGGGTCGCCAGCCCCTTCCCTTTTATAGAACACCCGGTGCCCCTGATAAGAGAAGTAGTCACCTGAACGCTGCCACTCTAGTAATACTTCAGAGAGCATATCATCCTCGTTTTATGAGCTTTTATTCATTATTATGGCCCCACTTTAAATTGATACTCGACCAGACACAAGAACTGATACTATTATCAATACCTTATTTTCACTGGGAGGGCTGCATGCACATCTACCGTACTCAAGTCACCGATCAGGACCTCGACCATAACCACCACGTCAACAATGTGGTCTACATTCAGTGGATGCAAAACGCCGCTGAAGATCACGGCCAGACCGCAGGCATTATCGAGCTGTCCGATAAAGATAATGGCACCTGGTTTGTTCGAGAGCACAACATCGTTTACAAACAACCTGCCATGCCCGGTGACGAGGTGATGATTGAAACCTGGATCGAAAACATCAAAGGCTTCCAATCGTTGAGAAAATACGAGATCAAACGTACTTCGGATCAAGTTCTATTAGCCAGTGCCTACACTAACTGGGTCTATGTGGATAAGGATCAAGGCAAGCCGAAGAAAATCCCTGCCGAATTCAAAAACATGTTCAACTGCCCTGCTTAGTGGATCGGCCAAATAGACTCGGCTACATACACTTGGCTATACATACTTGGCCATAAAAGCAGAGCACGAATAGCATCAAAGAGATGACATAAACAGAGTGATCATTTAAGCACGCATTTTATTGATCTAGGCGGACTTTCTCCGATAAATATCTGCTAGTGTTTAAGTCATCACATAGCACTTTAAATCCCTAGCGAATATCAATCAGCAGGGTGGAGGCCAATATGGAATACAATTCGTTAAAGTCACTGGGCGTCAAGCACATAGAAGACATTGAGAAATATTCTCTACGCAGTGAATTAGATCAGGACGTCCTCAAAATTTACCATGTCCGTAAAAAAGGCGAGCTGTTTCAGCGCAGTGAAAAGTTTAAATTCCCTCGCAGAAAACGAATGGTTCGTTCGGATGTAAATCCTTCCGAATACAAAGAAATCAGTGAGGTCTCGTCCGTACTGACTCACGTACTGGCGGAGCTGGATGACATCACCAACCACGTACATGATGAGAAATCGGTAAAAGAGCAAATCTTGTCAGATCTCAGACATCTGGAAAAAGTTGTTCAGAACAAAATCGCCGAAATAGAGTCAAAGCTGGATCGCCTTTAACGCTATTCTTGGGCTATCGCCAGATCTAATATCCTTCAAGACACCGGATGATGCTTGGTAAAGTTGCTTTACCAAGCGCGATCACGCCACTAAGATAGCCCCCATCAAATATCAACGAAAGGGATTCTCATGAAAGCACCTATCTCACACAAACTCTCTTCGGCCCTAACATTGGCTTGCGCCGTGGCTTTCTCTGCATCCGCACAAGCAGGAGATTTCGAGCTTCAATTAAGCGATGACTCGGTGTACGCAGAAGTTTCTTCGCCTGATTCCACGCCAATGAGATTCTCAGCGGGCTATCTGTATCACGAAGACAGCCGCAATGTAATGAATCTTGATTTTCATGCTCAGAATAAATCAAGCTTTCAAGGCAATGACACGCACGTGGGCTTAGGTATGAAAGGCATTGGCTACCACGAGCACAACCTTGATGGCTTGGGCATGGGATTAGGTGGCTTTGGTGAGATTGAATTGAATCAAGTGCCAGGTTTATCGCTGGGTGGCTCACTGCATTACTCGCCAAGCATTCTGACCTTCAGCGATGTGGATGATTTCCTGTGGCTTGAAGCCTACTCAAATTACGCAGTGATGCCTAATGCAGCTGTGCAGTTCGGTTATCGTTATATCAAAGCCGATATGGAAGAAGGTAAAGACCGCTCGCTTGAGTCTTCAGCGTTTCTGGGGATTCGCTTCCAGTTCTAAGTGAAGCTTATTCCGTTTCTGTATCAGGAACGGAGATAAATCCTTCCCATAAAAAAAGCGCCGGATGATCTCACCCGGCGCTTTTTTCGTTTTCTGGATCTGATCCTGACGATTAAATCCAGAACAGCTCATCTAGCAAACTAATCTAGAAAGCTCATCAGAAAACTCATCTAGAAAGCTCATCCAGAAGAACTACGCAATCAGAGATTAATCTTCTGTCTTGCGCGGCTTTCTCGGCTTACGCGGCCCTTTAGGCGCTTCACCTTCCGGGCGACGACCTTTGCTGGCTAAACGCTTATCACCACGAGGCTTGTCACCCCGAGGCTTGTCACCAGAACGTCCACGATCAGAGCGACCTTTCTTAGGCTTAGGCCCTTGAGTGGCTTTTGCCAAGCGCATTTGCTTACCAACGATTCTCACACCTTTCAGATGCTCAAATACCTCTGCTGGCATGCCTTCAGGCAATGACACATAAGAATGATCTTCGTGAATGTCGATGCTACCAATGTAACGGCTTTCAATGTCCGCTTCGTTAGCAATCGCGCCCACAATATGCTTAGGCTCAACACCATCGGCACGACCGATTTCCATACGGAACTCTTCCATCGGAACACCTGTGTCGCGTGGCTGACGCTCACCGCGTTCACGCTTAGGACGGTCACCACGATCGCGGCCACGGCCATCTCGTCCATCCCGACCTTCTCTGCCATCACGCTCTTCGAAGTCTTTACGACGTTCACGCTTAGGACGATCTTTCAACAACAGCGGCTCATCACCTTGAACCAGCTTCGCCAATGCCGCCGCGATTTCAAGCGCAGGAATGTTCTTCTCTTCCTGATACTGCTCGATCAATTCCTGGAAGAACTGAAGATCTGTTTCAGAACCCAGCGCTTCAGTAATGCGATCTTTAAAGCGAGACACACGACGATCATTCACGTCTTGCGTTGACGGCAAGGTCATCTCTTCGATGGTCTTATTAGTTGCACGCTCAATAGCACGCAACATACGACGCTCACGCGGCGCAGCAAACAGAATTGCTTCACCACTACGGCCCGCACGACCAGTACGGCCAATACGGTGAACGTAAGCTTCAGTGTCATAAGGAATGTCGTAGTTGATTACGTGAGTAATACGCTCAACGTCCAAACCACGTGCCGCAACATCGGTTGCGATCAAGATGTCCAATTGACCGTTCTTCAAACGCTCAACGGTACGTGCACGGGATTGCTGTGCCATGTCACCGTTCAACGCCGCTGCTGAATAGCCACGGGCTTCCAGCTTCTCAGCCAATTCTTCGGTCGCATTCTTGGTACGTACGAACATGATCATGCCGTCGAACGGCTCGGTTTCAAGGATACGGGTCAACGCATCCAGCTTGTGCATACCACTTACCATCCAAACACGTTGACGGATGGTAGACGCCGTCTGAGTTTTTACCTTGATGGTAACTTCTTTCGGGTCATTCAGATAATTAGTCGCGATACGCTTAATTTCTTTCGGCATGGTTGCCGAGAACAACGCAATCTGACGTTGCTCTGGTGTTTGTTCCAGAATCCATTCAACGTCATCAATGAAGCCCATGCGTAGCATTTCGTCGGCTTCATCCAGAACCAAGGTCTGAAGATCGGACAGATCCAGCGTACCACGACGCATGTGATCCATAACACGGCCCGGAGTACCTACAACCACGTGAACGCCACGCTTCAACGCGCGAATCTGAGAGCTGTAGTCTTGACCACCGTAAATAGGTAACACGTGGAAACCTTTACGACGAGCTGCGTATTTTTGGAATGCTTCTGCTACCTGAATAGCCAGCTCACGCGTTGGAGCAAGAACCAAAGCTTGAGGCTTGCTCTTACGAATATTGATGTTCGCTACCAGAGGAACAGCGAACGCAGCAGTTTTACCGGTACCGGTTTGCGCCTGACCAAGGACATCGTGTCCTTCCATGACGTAAGGGATAGTTTCTGCTTGGATTGGAGAAGGGGTTTCATAACCCACGTCTTTAAGCGCCTTCAGCACATGATCGGGTAAACCCAGATCGCCGAAGGTCACATTTAACTCATCTGACATTTGGAGGCCTTATAGAGAAAGGAAAAAAATAACGGACCACCCTAGGATCTAGACAGATCAACATCAGACACGATCGCCACCCTGGCAATCTCACAATCCTTAAGTGGATACGTTT
Organism: Litoribrevibacter albus; assembly: GCF_030159995.1. Classification (NCBI taxonomy): domain Bacteria; kingdom Pseudomonadati; phylum Pseudomonadota; class Gammaproteobacteria; order Oceanospirillales; family Oceanospirillaceae; genus Litoribrevibacter; species Litoribrevibacter albus. The sequence goes on from NZ_BSNM01000016.1 coordinate 183,818, forward strand.
CACAGGCGCGCAGTATAGCGACTAAACGTATATAATGCATGTTCCTTTTCGTATCAAATTAACTTCCGGGAAAAAATCATGCCTATATGGGTCGATGCCGATGCCTGCCCACGAGTCATCAAAGACATCTTATTTAGAGCGGCTGATCGCGCTGCCATAGAGTTGATTTTAGTTGCTAATCAGCCGCTTGCTACTCCACCTTCAAAATTTATTCGATCGGTACAAGTGATGCCCGGCTTCGACGTGGCCGACCACTACATTGCTCAAAACATCATCGAAGGCGATTTAGTGATTACCGGTGATATTCCTCTGGCCGGTGAAGTCATCGAGCTCAAAGCAACTGTCCTGACACCGCGCGGCGAAAGCCTGCACAAAGGCAACATCGGCCCACGCTTGACCATGAGAAACTTTATGGAAGACATGCGAAGTGCCGGTCAAGTAAGCGGTGGGCCACCCGCGATGAATCAAACCGAGCGTAGGGATTTTGCGAATAAACTGGATCAGTGGATTGCGAAGTTGAGGAAGTAGATAATCTAAGGCAGTTTAAGCAGGCGTTCACTACGCCATACACGAATAACTTTAATTGCCTGACTCTCGCGGAGATACACAACTCGAAATGGCGAATGAATCAGTTCACGAATAGATTCATCATTAAACTCCGGCACAACCCTCCCAATTTCAGGGTGGGTTGCCAGAGTTTCGACATGCTCAATGATGGATGCAACAAAATCCTGGCCTATTTGAGGAACACCCTGCTCCGAATAATACTCTTTGATGCTCTTAAGGTCTTCGACTGCCGATGCTGAAAAAGAAATATTCACGCACTAAAGACCTAACTGCTTTTTCACTTCATCGATATCAGAAGTATCACCTTCCTTAATCTCCATTAAACCTTGAGCAACCGCCTTTACAAACTCAAGTTCTTCTTTAGCACTTTCGTAATCATCCAATCCCTGAACCACCGCTACACCACGACCTCTGCTCGTTAAAAGCACTGGTCGATGCGTATCCTTAGCATGATTGACTACTTTACCGGGATTAACTTTAAGGTCAGACAATGGAATAACGTCTTCAGAAAATTTTGTTTGCATCGAGAAAGCCCCCATCAAAGACCTACTTATAGCACCTATTAACAGGTCTTTTCAAGAAAATCGACAACCAAAACGGAGAATAGGGATTTTTCGAATAAGCAGGATCTGAAGATTGAGAAGTTGCCTAGAACGCCCGCTTAAAATGCACCGCCAGGCGTTATTTTTGAAGCCTTTGTTATGTTCATTTACCTCGAATCTTAGGGCCAAAAAATCGCTCCACCTTCCTAACCGACTCAATTATCTTTTGGCTGAATTCGTCATCATCCGAAACAAAGTACACAACCTTGTTATTCTCAATAACTCGATCAGGGCTACTATCAACTTTAGCTCCAGGGCCGGCATAAGCTCCTTTCATCCAGAAATGCAGCCAAATGGCACCTCTTAAATCCCCAATACGTTGCTGCATTTCATTGAAACAGTTATGAGCACTATCGGACCATATCGCCTTTGCTTCAAGACGTATTGTTTGTAACTCTGTCCACTTTTCATAAAGTGAAGACATACGTTCATCATATATCCTTTGCTCTTCTTCAAGTCTACGCCCAGCATCAACCTCTTCTTTACTTAGGTACAACATTGGATTTCTAACAACTTGAAGGGCCTGCTGGACTTCATAAGCTTTTAAAACTGCCTTTTTAGCGAGTTCATATTCGCTTGTTCCTCGCAGTTGTCGCCTCCAAGTGAATAGACCGCATGTACCAATAATAAGAGCACCAACAGTGCCTATGATTGAAAATACATCCTTGGTCAATGACCAGTCGATTTCACTTATAGCGATGCATAAATTCAATATATTCTCCTAAGCATATAACGTGCAGCTTTACGGTAATTGAATGACGGACTTTTTGTGCAACAAAGCGAAATGCACAAAAAAGACCGACTGAAATTTGTCCGTAACAGCGCCTGACAAGCCCCGGTCATATAGAAGTTAGGCTTTCTCTCGCAGTAGGGATAGAATCTCTCTTGTATGATCTGCATTATCAACTATTGCTCGTGTAACCTGTGCAGCTACAACCATAAATAAACCAGAGATGACTAGGCCAAGTCCAGGCAACATAGCAAAAACATCAAAGCTAGACCCTTGCGAAGCCAAAGCAAGGGCACTAAATACTCCAATAACAACTGTAAGCCAGCCGATTACGGATAATACGTCAGCTATAGTACGAGCTGAACTATAGCTCGATTGGTAACCTAGGCTCTTTTGCTGAGTTAAATTACTCTGCGGTTTCACTTCATCAACTTCATCAGGTAAATCATTTTCATCGATACCCAACAGAAATTTCTTTATAGGACTTCCTTGATTACTCATATTATTCTCCTTTATATGACTTAAGCCTAAAGTTAATTCTACGTACGCATATCCACTTTCGTATGATGCATACCATTATTCATGGAAAGCTATATAAATCAAAGAGACTGTTCATAGTTATCTAAAGCTAAAATCAATGCGTATTGAATGCGCTTCCCCCGAAAAACTTGTACACAACACGCTCACCCACTAAAGTGTCGTCTGCTTAATTAAGGAACCTCTGAACAAGTCCACTCTAGCTCAGCGGGCGCCCTTCGGGGCCTTAAGAGAAATGCCTCTTTTTTGTTGCGGCTTTTTGACGTAACCCTTCGGGTCGAACCCGTTAGCCTTCAAAACCGCGCCTCAAATAGACATTTCTCTTATAGGCCTGAGCAGAGAGGGAGTTATTCAGAGGTTCCTGAAGTGCTCACGCAGTCGTGACATCACTGAAACCATCGCATAGGAAATCCGATCATGTATCAAGACATTACCTTGACCATTGAAAACCGTATTGCTCACCTTCAGATTAATCGCCCTGAGTGTTTGAACGCCATTCGTATTCAAACCTATCAAGACATCATTGCGGGCCTGAAAGAAGCTGATGCGTCAGATGATGTATCCGTGATCGTGATATCAGGTGCGAACAACGTGTTCACTGCCGGTAATGATCTAGCGGATTTGGTAGATGGCGACACTGAAACTTTGATGGCGTGTGTTCAAGGCATCATCGAGACCAGTCACGCAGTCACTAAACCAGTGATTGCAGCGGTAGAGAAAGTGGCCGTAGGCATCGGTTCTACGCTGCTTCTGCACTGCGATATGGTCATCGCTGCTGAGAACACCAAGTTCCGTATGCCGTTTTCTCTATTGGGTGTATGTCCGGAAGGTGCTTCAAGCTATCTGTTGGAAAAACACGTTGGCCCTAAAATTGCCGCTGAGTTGCTAATGACTGGCCGTTTCTTTAGTGCCCAGGAAGCGGAAAAATGGGGTTTCATCAATCAAACCTGTGAAGCGAAAGAAGCCATCAATAAAGCGATGGAGCTTGCCGGTGAGTTGCTGAAACTACCAATGCCTTCGTTGTTAGAAACAAAACGTTTACTAAGAGCTGAAACGGCAGGAAAAGTACCTCAGGTTTCAAGAGACGAGCTAAATGCCTTCGTACCACTTTTGGTATCAGACTCAACCCAGGCTCGTATTTCTATGATGCTGAAAGGCGCTAAATAAGCACCTGAGGCTAGTGTAGAATGACACTTTCCTGAGCTGGTGTATCGGCCAGTTCAGGTATCTCTTCTTTCGGTTTTTCCAGGTTGGGTAAACTGATCCGGAAGGTTACACCCTGACCGACTTTACTTTCACACCGAATATCACCATGCAGTTTATTTTTAACTAGGTTGTATACGATGTTCAATCCCAAGCCACTGCCGCCTTCACCCATCTTGGTGGTAAAGAACGGATCAAAGGCTTTTTGTACCGTAACCTCGTTCATGCCCTTACCGTTGTCCTGATAGGTAATTTCAACGCTTTCTTCTTTGACGTCCACCTCAATGCGGATTTGACACAGGGTCTTCTTGGTTTCAAAGCCATGAACCAGGCTGTTAATAATCAAGTTAGTAAAAATTTGGGAGATAGCCCCCGGATAAGTTGTGAGCATGGCATCGTTGTTCCCGACCACTTCAACTTCAACCCCTTTGAGTTTCAGTTTGGGAGACAGGCTCAGAGCAATGGCCTTAATGTAATCTACCGTATTGAGTTCCCGACACTTCTCATCACTCTGATCAACCGCCACTTGTTTGAAGCTTGATATGAGTTGCGCCGCTCCCGACAGGCTACCGAGAAGGATATCCGACCCCTCTTTGCAGTTATTGATGAAGACTTCCATCTGACGCTTCGAGAGTTCACCCGAGTTATAGGCGCGTTCGATATCATCAAACAAGCTTTGCAAATAGGTGGTCGTCGTAACCCCGACGCCGACCGGGGTATTAATCTCATGAGCCACGCCTGCGACCAAACGGCCCAAGGACGCCATTTTTTCCGAGTGAACCAAATCATCATAGGTTTTTTTTAGCTCTTCTGTTTTTGCCTCATAGGCTATTTCCAAGCGGTTTACGTCTCTTCTACGCATCCAGATAAAGACAAACAGCGCAGAAATAACAAACAAACAGACCAAGATAGTCGCGACCGCAACCCAATAAGCTTGAGGGTTCGATTCACGTAAGGTAATAGGCTTATTGAACCACTGGGTGGACTCAGGAATGAGAGCCTCTGAAAGACCGTAATCTTTGAGTTTCGCATAATCAAACATGTACACATTGGGGCTTTCAGCGATGACAGAGAAATCTGACACCGGCGTTCCTCGTAGAATCTCTCCCGCCATCTTGGCGGCAATTCGTCCCTGCTCAAAGTGACTAACGACTTTACCGCCGAACAAACCATCCCCTACGCCATGACGCCAAAAGTGATAGATGGGGCTGGGCGAGGCAGCTTCGAGAAATGCGGTTAATTCATAGAAATCTTTCTTCGTTCCGACGGCATCACGGAAGCCACTGAGCAATAGCACCGCATCACTGGAAGACGTTTCCAGTTCTTTTGCCAACTGGGGATAGGTCATTCTGGAAAGATCCAACACGTTCAGGTCTACACCTTCTGCTCGCACCTGATACGCCATAATTGATTTGAGATTGGACTGCCCAGACGGAGTCTCATCGACAATCACCTGAAGTGATGTTTTATCGCCATAAATTCGCTTGATCACATCAAAGGTTTCTTTGATGGAAATTCCTTCCACCACCCCGGTAAATTGCGGATCAGCATCAAGCAGTAGCGCTTTATTTACGTTATTCACACCAAAGAAAACAACCGGGATATTGTTAAAGAGGGTCGATCTATTCTGGAGCGCAAAATCGAGCGCATTGTCATCCGCCACTAAGACCACATCATAAGGGCGCGATAACTGAGACATTTTATAACGCAGCGAAGCCGTAAAATTGGCAAGGTTTTCTTCGGTCAGAAAGCGTTTGGAATCCATGTATTCATAATCGAGATCCATATTGGTTTGATCAAAGCCCTGTTCTTTCAAGCCTTGATGAACCCCTCGATTCTGACGATAGAAGGTTGGGAATGCAGGATGATACGCGCTAATAACCAATACTTGCTTACGTTCAGAGGCCAATGCCTCAAACGATAACAAGCACAATATCAACAAACAGATAACACTCAGTATTCTTTGCATATTTCTCCCCACTCTTATTTATAAGGGTAGTTCAATCAACTCTGCAAAGAAGCGTGGTATTGCTAGCTTTTGTAAGAACTTCGTTGCGCTTTTTTACCTTTTTCTTGTAGGAATACCACCAGCCGGTCAGTTAAGCCCGGGAATAGGTTACCTAATTTAGCCAACACGCCTCGACTGAATGGAATCATCGCTTCGGCAGGCGCTTTTGGAATAACCCGATCAAAGATCAACAGCTCGATATCTTCCACCTTCAGGACTTTATTACCTGAGAAGGTCATGGCAGCTTCTTCATAGGTCTCTTGCAAGGTCAACATCGGCGTTTGTATGGCATCAGGACAAATCACAGAGACGTTAACCCCATAAGGTTTGAGCTCATGTCGAATGGCCAAACTGAACGCGCGAACTGCAAACTTGGAGGCACTGTAGAGATTTAATCCGGGCACCGAAGCCAGCGCAGCAGTAGAGGCGATATTGATGATGTGTCCGGATTTCTGTTTAGTCATTTGCTGCCCGACCAACTGACATCCATACATCAGGCCTTTGACATTAATGTCGAGATGACGATCTATCTCATCAAGTGATTGTTGATGCGCGTAACCCGGTTTTAAATAGCCTGCCACATTAAGTAGGTAATCAATCTGCCCCCACTTTTCGAGCACATCAGAGAGCAATGCAGACCACTGCTCGGCAGAGGTAACATCCAACGGCGCACACATCACGGAATCGTCCGGCCATCGCTCGGTAAGGGCATGTCGGGTCAGAGCACCGCTGTTGATATCAGTTGCCACCACTCGATAGCCCCGCAAATAAAACGCTTCTACGAGGTGCTTTCCTAAGCCACTGGCACAGCCTGTGATCCATACAACCGATGACATACGCGTCTCTCCAAGATTGAGTGAAACGTTAATTTATGAGCTTTTACTCATGAAATCAACCATCCTAAATCTTAGTGAAGTAGACGACGAGATTCCATCATCACACTGGTGGCCGTTCCCTGACGATCATGACGCTCTAAAAACTGCACTAACGTATCCAGCGAACGCTCACAGATAGAACGCATTTTTTCCTGCCAGGACAGCGTTCCTTTGACACTTTCAGTCACCAGCGCCAAGAACTTATAGTGAGCACGAGAAAGATACTGTTCTGCTTTGGTTAAATCCCCTGACATGGCAAACGCATGAGAGGTATTTTGACAAGCGATAAAGTAATGCTGGCAAACACTTTGATCCTGTTTTGCACTGCTTTTCTGTCTACGAAACATCCTTACCACCTCATAATAATGATAACCATTTTCATTTATATCATAATAAGAATGATTCTCAAGTAGAAATTAAGGACACGTGATCTACTCTTTAAGAAAACATGAAACAGACATCATCATGAAGATCCCCTTACTCTCGATATTTTTCTGTCTTTTTACCCACCAATCTATGGCCATGGAGATCATCCTCGCCAAGCCAAAATCCGAAAAAGATCCACGACAAGAGTATGTGTTGTTGCTTCTGGAAACTGCCTTGAACTACCAACAAACCCAACCTCCAATCAGTATCCGATACAGCGATACCATGCACAGCCGTGAACGGCTCAAAGCACTGTTAAAAGAAGGCCGCGCTGTAGATATTCAAGCCACCGCAACTCGCCCGGATTGGGAAGAAGACCTACTGACAGTCCGAATTCCAATCTTTAAGGGGTTACTGGGATATCGACTGCTATTGATCCATAAAGATCATCAACAAAAATTCTCGGCCATTAACAACATAGAACAACTGAAATCGATGACTGCCGTGCTTGGAACCCAGTGGTCAATTACCCCGGTCTGGAAAGGATACGGTTTTAATACCATTACTAATGTGGACTACGAAAGTCTGTTCAAAATCATTCACTTTAACCGGGCGGATTACTTCCCCAGAGGCGCCAATGAGATCCTTCAGGAATACAATAAATTTCATCCTGACTTTCCGAATCTGGAAATAGAAAAGGATCTGGCAATTTACTTGCCCTTACCCATGTACTTCTTCGTAACGCCACATAAACCGACGTTAGCAAAACGCTTAGAAGACAACATGGAGCGGATGATTGCCGATGGAGAATACGATCGTTTTTTCTTTCAGAATTACGGAAGAAAAGTGAATCAGTTGCGGATCAACCAGCGTCGAACCTTCTTCTTAAAGAATCCAAACCTGCCGGAAAAAACACCGCTAAATCGCAAAGAGCTTTGGTACTCGACCAACTAGAGACGCACTGATTCAGCTAAGAGACATAAAAAAACGCTGTGACGTCGATAACCTCACAGCGTTTTCATACAGATCACACAACGGGATTTTAGTCTTTCATCAAGCCCGTTTCGCGTAACATGCCCTGCTCAATAATAAAGCGAACAATCTCTTTTACGCCCTGACCACTTTTCAGGTTGGAGAACACAAACGGACGATCACCGCGCATCTTCTTCGCATCTCGATCCATCACTTCCAAAGACGCGCCTACGATCGGCGCCAAGTCCGTTTTGTTGATAATCAACAAATCCGACTTGGTAATGCCCGGGCCACCTTTGCGTGGAATCTTATCGCCCGCAGACACATCGATCACATACAAGGTCAGATCCGACAATTCCGGGCTGAAGGTTGCTGACAAGTTATCACCGCCCGACTCCACCAGCACCATCTCCAAGCCTTCATGACGATCCTGAAGTTCTTTCACCGCCGCCAGGTTCATCGACGCATCTTCACGAATCGCCGTGTGCGGGCAACCGCCGGTTTCCACACCCAAGATACGGTCTTCACTTAACGCTTCATTACGGGTTAGGAACTGTGCATCTTCTTTGGTGTAAATGTCGTTGGTCACCACCGCGATGTTGTAGTGATCACGCATCTCACGACATAAAGTTGTTAATAACGCCGTCTTACCTGACCCAACCGGGCCACCTACACCCACGCGTAATGTTTGTTTACTGCTCATAATTCTTTCTCACTTAACTGTTTCTATAGTCTAAAAATCGAATTCGTATATAAAAGCCTGAAAATTCTGTGCTTCTGAATCTTCATCAAGATCTAAATAATCGCGAATACTGATGCTCATGCAGCGACGACGACATTGCCAAACCCACCAAGCCAGATCCGACCTCTTCATCCGGTAACGTCATCGCGTGAGCCACTACTTCGTCAATCACCGGGATCAAACGTCGCATGATTCTCTGCCCATCCGTCTGCCCCATCGGCATGGCTTTACTGGCTGCGGCGATTTGGTTTTCCAACCAGGCCCAACAGAAACCGATCAGACATTCCTCCACCGGAATGTCAGTCAACACACCATGCAACGCATACATTGCGACCACCGACGGTTTTTCCAGCCATTCCAGCTTTGCTTCAATATCATCAGCTTGCTTAAGAGACTCGCTTTCCGAGAGTTGAGCTAGATGCCACTGTTTGAAGGCTGCACCTACTTGCACGTCTTCCAGGTACAGTTCTTTGGTTTCCCGAAAGGCCAGAAGCATGTCATTCCAATGTTGAACCGCCTCTTGGTCATTCGTCTGCCAAGCCTGATGCAAACGCTGTAAAATCGGCAAATCCACACCCGCAAGACCAAACCTGAGAACAGACTCAATCCACTGCTCGACATCCTTCGCGGTCTTACACCAACCGGCATCCAGGGTGTATTCCAAGCCTTGCGAATAAGCAAAGGCACCGATCGGCAAGGCTGGGCTGGAGATATGAAGAAGGCTTAATAAGCTTGTGGTTTTCACTCAAATCCCTTTCGTCATCTAGTGGTGATGGCCATCGTCGTGTGAATGGCTATGCGAGTGATCATGACCATGCCCATGTGAGTGACCACCATGTGAATGCCCATGATGAGAATGTCCGCCACTGGCGTGCTCACCATACGCGCCATTCTCCGGCTCAAAGGGGGCTTGCTCATGTTGTACATCCAGGCCCAACTGACACAGCATATCATCCAGCACATAATCGTTTTGATAGCGCAGCCAACCGTCGCCTACCTGCAAAGGCACATGGCGATTCCCTAAGTGATAACAGGCACGAGCAAACAAATGCGCGTCTGCCGTTGAGGCCGTGGTGACCTCTTCATTCGCTGCAACCACTTGGAAAATGTCACCCGACTCGGCCTTCAACAAAGTACCGTCGCGCATCACTTCGCCACGCTCAACAAAAATACCGACATCCTCACCCGAGGCGGTCACTGTTTTTAAGCGACCTCGTTTGCGCTCATCAAAAGGCAAACAAATGGTGTCTTTGATGTCTAACCCATCGGTTTCCGTTTGGGTTAGTTTTTCTGAAATTGTGATCATAAATATCCAAATACTTGAATAACCTTTTCTCAAACAGATACTTTATTTTCAAACAGCTATCTATTCGGGAAAGTTCACCAGAAAGATGACAGGATTAAAGATTTTCTGCCGAACGACATACTAAAATAAGCCATCACGTGAGCGATCAGAGGCACACGGATGTGCCTTCTGATCGAGCAAAGAAAAACTGAATCCTGTTAACTTTCCATAATGTTTCTTATCTTTTCTAACCTATTTGAATTACTGGCTAGAAAACTTGCCCATTAAAACTGCTTATCTACTAGAACAAGTAATAACGCTGAGCCAATGGCAGCTCTTCCGCAGGCTCACACTTCAACTCAACGCCATCGGCTTTCACCACATAGGTTTGCGGATCAACTTCTACGGTCGGCTGATAATCGTTCAACACCATGTCCGACTTACGCACTGAACGGCAGTTCTGAACCGGCGTTAAGGTCTTCTCCAAACCAAGGTGAGATAAAGACTCTTTCTCAATCGCCGCTTTAGACACAAAGGTCAGACTGGTGGCCGACACCGCTTTGCCCAACGCACCAAACATCATGCGGTAATGCACCGGCTGAGGCGTAGGAATCGACGCATTCGGATCGCCCATTGGCGCAGCCGCAATCATTCCGCCTTTCATAATCAAAGAGGGTTTGGTGCCGAAGAACGCCGGTTTCCACAACACCAAGTCCGCCAGTTTACCCACTTCAATGGAACCCACATGCTCAGAAATACCATGAGTAATGGCCGGGTTGATGGTGTACTTGGCGATGTAACGACGGGCACGGAAGTTATCGGCACCCGATACGGTAGTCGTCTCTGCTTCTTCCGGCAGCGCGCCACGTTGCACCTTCATTTTGTGCGCGGTCTGCCAGGTGCGAGTAATCACTTCACCGACACGGCCCATCGCTTGGGAATCCGAAGAGATCATGCTGAACGCGCCTAGATCATGAAGAATGTCTTCCGCCGCAATGGTTTCACGACGAATACGGGAATCCGCAAAGGCCACGTCTTCAGGAATGTTTGGATCAAGGTGGTGACACACCATCAACATGTCCAAATGCTCGTCCACCGTATTGATGGTGTAAGGACGGGTTGGATTGGTTGAAGAAGGCAAAACATTGGATTCACCACAGGCCTTGATGATGTCCGGCGCATGACCACCACCCGCACCTTCGGTGTGGTAGGTGTGAATCACCCGGCCTTTCAACGCCGCTAAGGTGTCTTCCACAAACCCGGATTCATTCAGAGTATCGGTGTGAATCGCCACCTGAACGTCGAGCTCTTCCGCCACCGACAAACAACAGTCGATAGACGCAGGCGTCGTGCCCCAATCCTCATGCAGTTTTAAGCCAATGGCACCGGCTTCCACCTGCTCTCTCAAGGCATCTGGCAAAGACGCATTGCCTTTCCCCAGGAAGCCAAAGTTCATCGGTAACTCGTCCACCGCTTGCAGCATTTTACCAATATGCCACGGCCCCGGCGTACAGGTAGTCGCATTGGTGCCTGTGGCTGGGCCGGTACCACCACCGATCATAGTGGTGATGCCCGACATCAAGGCTTCTTCCACCTGCTGTGGACAGATGAAATGAATGTGCGCGTCGATAGCACCAGCGGTAAGAATTTGACCTTCGCCCGCAATCACTTCAGTACCCGGCCCGACATTAATGGTCACACCCGGTTGAGTATCCGGGTTGCCTGCCTTACCAATGGCACAAATGCGACCATCGTTAATGGCAACGTCGGCTTTGATGATGCCGGTGACATCCAGAATCAAGGCGTTGGTGATCACGGTATCCGGCACTTTGTCTGAGGTATCCTGACTCTGGCCCATGCCATCACGAATTACCTTACCGCCACCGAACTTCACTTCATCGCCATACACGGTGAAATCTTTCTCTGGCGAAATGAATAACTCGGTGTCGCCCAAACGGACTTTGTCACCGACGGTTGGGCCGTACATATCTACATAGGCTTTACGATCTATGGTTGTCATTTTGTTCGTCCTATCCCTTATAACTTGCCCGATTTATACCTTACCCATGACATCGCCACGGAAACCGTATACAGTTTTCGTCCCCGCATATTCCACCAGCTCAACCTCTCGGGTCTGGCCCGGCTCGAAACGCACCGCCGTGCCCGCAGGAATATTTAAGCGATAGCCTTTGGTCACTTCGCGATCAAACTGCAGCGATAAGTTAGTTTCATAAAAGTGATAGTGAGAGCCCACCTGGATGGGACGGTCACCCGAATTCGACACTTGAACCGTCACTGTCTTGCGCCCTACGTTTAAGGTAATGGGCTCATCAGCCACTATGTATTCGCCTGGAATCATAATGCGTGCTCCTTACGCAATGGGGTTATGAACGGTGACTAACTTAGTGCCGTCCGGAAAGGTCGCTTCCACTTGCACTTCATGAAGCATGGCATCAATTCCGTCCATCACCTCGTCCCGGCTGATCACCTGACGACCTTCATTCATGAGCTGGGCAACGGTCTTACCATCACGAGCGCCTTCCATAATGTACGCAGAGATAAGGGCGATACACTCCGGATAGTTCAATTTGACGCCTCGTTGTCTTCGCTTTTCTGCTAACTCGGCGGCTACAAAAATCAGTAACTTATCTTTTTCTCTGGGTGAGAGTTCCATAACATCCTCGTTGAGTGATCCATAACCATGCAGCTACTACACACCAATCAACCACATATAGTGCAGCCCATGATTTGTTATTAATAAAAACTTCGTTTTTTGTGCGTTTAGTTTAATGCCTTTACATCAATTACTTAGCTGATCAAGTAATCAATAAACCTAAAAATTGAGATCAGGTATTCCAAATTCTCGGCGGACATGCACCACGTTGGTTTACCTCTTCACGTACCCACGCCCAATATTGGGTAAACACTTTTTTAGCCGTTTCCGAACAAGCGCCAAGATAGCGCACGACGGTAATCCCCGGTTTCACAGTCACAGACACCAAAGCGCCTTTGGCCATTTCCTGTAAGAAATCTCGTTGTTCTTCCGTTAATTCAGTTAAGGCATCACAGGTAATCATGAAGCTGCCAAACACCGGCTGACCGGCCAAACCAGCGCGCACGTTCATAATTCCGGAGTTAGCATCAATCAGGTTATTCTCGATATGGATCAGTTTGCCTTGGCGTTTAATAGATAAGAGCTGACGTACTGAGCCTCGTTCAAACCAATCTTCACTGCTCGGCCGCCCCATGCAGACGATATCCCAACCGACAAAGGTCCCATTCTGTTCAAGCTCTACTTCAGTAACTAGCTCACCGTTCGCGCCATCAAAAACAATGGTTTCCTGCGGAAGCCACTCCATTACAGCCTCATCGGCAACGGTGAGATGCACCTTTTGATACTGCTTACGGTCAGTAATGTTGTTGTAGATCTTCCCTGCGGAAGGCGTGGTGACCAAGGCCTGCGCTTTAGGCCCAAGATGAAAACCGATGGTGAGATAATCCCCGGCTACCAAGCCACCCGGCGGGTGTAACAGATAAAGATGGGCACAGACATCGCCCTCTGGATAAAAAGGTCGTTGCACCCGTAATGGTCCAAAGCTGTCTGTTCGTCCCAGCCGTGTTTTTCCATCCAGATACACCAACTCCGCTTGATAGTTCGCCAACCAATGCAAACTAGGGTCAAGCTGGGAATCCGGTAATAGTGCAGCTGTCTTGAGTTGATCGTTCAAACGTCTTCCTTCAATCATTCCGTTTCTAAACGTTATTCTTTAAAGCCTTATTCCTTGAATAACTTATTCTTTGAAACCTTACAGCCAAAACTCTCTGCAAAGTGTTTGCCAGTTAAATACCTAACCAACAAGACAACTTTTAATAATACTTTAGTGCTAGGTTTTCTGCACTCTCTCTGCACTTGGCTTGTGCAAGTTAGCTTTAAATTCAATTAGATACAAAAGCAAGAAAGCCCAGCTTGACCCAATTTAGTGCCGATCAAATTTTATTCGCACCACAAAGCAGCACTAACAAACCAAATAGACAACTTTTTCATTAGTCAAAGTCAGTCTCCATGCGCTTTTGCACAGTATGGCACAGCCGTTGCAAAACCTGCCTCAGCTTTAGGGGACTTTTTACAAGCGCCCAAGACTCACAATCAAAAAGCTTAGGTTGGCTATCCAAAGAAAGGAAAACACCACCAAAGTAGAAAAGGACATTCAGAGGCAACCCATATTATTTCAGCCCGTCCCTTTCATCGCTTTGTTTCCCTTTGGTTTAGCCCAACCTGTTTGGCTCAGGCCCAAGCTTTAACGACTAGAAATCGAATTAAAACCATAACAAGGAATCACGATGAAAAGCATAAAAAGACTCACACAATTCTCTGCTCTGGCGTTGTCGGTATCATTTGGCTCTGCTGTGATGGCGGCTGATGACACCATCAAAGTGGGTGTATTGCACTCGCTTTCGGGCACCATGGCGATCTCTGAAACCACGTTGAAAGACACCGTATTGATGATGATCGAAGAGCAGAACAAAGCTGGCGGTCTTCTTGGTAAGAAACTGGAGCCTGTGGTTGTAGACCCGGCTTCGAACTGGCCTTTATTTGCAGAGAAAGGTCGCGAGCTGCTTTCAAAAGAAAAAGTAGACGTAATCTTCGGTTGCTGGACATCGGTATCTCGTAAGTCAGTGCTTCCAGTCGTTGAAGAGCTGAACGGTTTGATGTTCTACCCGGTTCAGTACGAAGGTGAAGAATCCTCGAAGAACGTGTTCTACACAGGGGCTGCGCCAAACCAACAGGCGATTCCAGCGGTTGATTACCTAATGAGCGAAGAAGGTGGCAGCGTTGAGCGATTCGTTCTTGCAGGCACAGACTACGTTTACCCTCGAACCACAAACAAGATTCTTGAAGCCTATCTGAAAGCCAAAGGCGTGGCTGAAAAAGACATCATGATCAACTACACGCCGTTCGGCCAATCTGACTGGCAAACCATCGTAAGCGACATCAAAAAGTTCGGTGCTGCTGGCAAGAAAACGGCAGTAATCTCAACCATTAACGGTGATGCAAACGTACCTTTCTACAAAGAATTGGGTAACCAAGGCGTATCAGCTGAAGACATTCCGGTGATTGCGTTCTCGGTAGGTGAAGAAGAACTGTCTGGTATCGACACCAGCCCATTGGTTGGTCACCTGGCGGCTTGGAACTACTTCCAAAGTGCTGAAAGCGAAGCCAACGAAGAGTTCATCGAGAAGTGGAAGAAACACGTCGGCAATGCTGAGCGCGTAACCAATGACCCAATGGAAGCCACGTACATCGGCTTCAAAATGTGGGCAAAAGCGGTTGAAATTGCAGGTACAGAAGACGTGGACGCAGTGCGCGAAGCCATGTACGGCATCACAGTACCTAACCTGACCGGCGGCACAGCCGTAATGAACACCAACCACCACCTTACCAAACCGGTATTGATCGGTGAAATCCAGGACGACGGTCAATTTGAAATCGTTTGGCAAACCAAGAAAGGCGTGATCGGTGATGCCTGGACTGACCACTTGCCAAGCAGTGCCAAGGTGGTTGCAGATTGGACCGCTCCAATCAACTGTGGTAACTACAACATCGAAACCAGCGTATGTTCTGGTCAGAACTACGAATAATCGATCGTTAATCACTTTGATGATTCAGGCCGAAACGGACTTGGCCTGAATCATCCTTAAAAGCATTCCCTCTGAACTCTTAATATACCCATTCCTTGGGTAGGGGTATTTTTGGTTCTGAGATCATGAATTGAACGAATCTTTGGAATACATCATGACCAGGTTCAAACTCATTTTCGCGTTGTTCACATCGCTTCTCCTGGCAAGCATAAGCTACGGCTCGCCCACATCCTTACAATCTCAATTTGAAGGGCTTAAATCTAAAAAAGCCAACGACCGTATTGAAGCGGTTCAAGCCATTGCCTCCACCGGAGACGCACAAGCTTCAACCGTGCTGAACCAAATGTTGGACGGCAAACTTTATTACGTTAAAGCCACTGGCCAATTTGTTTACATTGAAAAAGGCGAAGGTAAGCAATACACCGCCTACAGTGCTCTAACGAATGAAATCATTGGCGATTTCAAGAAAAGCAAACTTCAAAAAATCAAAGTAAATAACAAGATTCGTGGTGAAATTCGAAACGCACTTGCTGGCTTACAACTGAATGCCAAAGATGAAGACACTCGGCTGACTGCCGTTCGCAATCTCAGAGATGCGTTAGAAAGCGAGTTATTACCAACACTTACAGCAAAGCTGGACACAGAAACCTCTCCCGATGTGTTAGAAGCAATTACCACGACCATTGCTGCCATTCAACTCAAACACGGTGACTTATCAACACAAACCTCCGCTGCTAAACAACTGGAAAGCAGTGACGATCCTAAAGTACTCGTTTTACTTAACCAAACTAAAACCAGTGCCAAGGATAAAACCTTAATCGCCACTATCGACAAATCCATTGAAGCCATTGAATCCCGGCAAGAGTTATATGGCGTGGCGGAGAACCTGTTCTTCGGTTTGAGCCTTGGTTCGGTATTGCTGCTAGCAGCGATTGGTTTAGCCATTACTTTCGGTGTAATGGGTGTAATCAACATGGCTCATGGCGAAATGATGATGCTTGGCGCCTATACCACCTTCGGCATTCAGTGGTTGTTTCCAAACCTCATCGATTACTCCTTATTCATCGCCATTCCAGCTGCCTTTTTGGTATCGGGTTTGGTGGGCATTCTGATCGAGCGCACGGTGATTCGTCACCTGTACGGTCGTCCATTGGAAACCCTGTTAGCCACCTTCGGTATTAGTTTAATTCTGCAACAAGCCATTCGTACCTTGGTGTCTCCACTCAACCAAAGTGTTGAAAACCCAAGTTGGATGAGTGGCTCGCTGGAAATCACTGAATCCTTCGCGCTGACCTACAACCGCCTCTACATCATCATCTTCAGTGTGATCATCTTCTTTGCTCTGATGATGCTATTGAAGAAGAGCTTATTCGGTCTGCAAATGCGCGCAGTAACTCAAAACCGCGCGATGGCGAACTCCATGGGTATCCGTTCGAGCTGGGTTGATGCATTAACCTTCGGTTTAGGTTCGGGCGTAGCCGGTATCGCCGGTGTGGCGCTGTCTCAAATCACCAACGTAGGGCCAAACCTGGGTCAGAACTACATCATTGATTCCTTCATGGTCGTGGTGTTCGGTGGTGTGGGTAACCTGTGGGGCACCTTGGTTGCGGCCATGGGCTTGGGCGTGGTCAACAAACTGATCGAGCCTTGGGCCGGAGCCGTGATCGCTAAGATCATCGTATTGGTATTCATCATTCTATTCATTCAGCGTCGCCCGCGTGGTCTGTTCGCGCTGAAAGGCCGAGCAGTGGAGGGTTAAGCAATGAATAAAGATTCCTTCTTAATGAAAGGCTCGTTCCTTTCAAAAGACTCTTTCCTTTTAAAAGACAAAGCAGGCCTAAGAATGCTCTCCATTCTGGGCGCCGCCTTAGTCATCATTACCTTCTTAAACCAAGCAGTACCGGAGGGTAACCCGCTGCACATGAGCACCTACACGGTGACACTGTTTGGTAAGTACTTGTGTTATGCCCTGCTCGCTTTAGCCGTGGATTTGATCTGGGGCTATTGCGGAATTCTGTCACTCGGCCACGGTGCCTTCTTCGCACTGGGCGGTTACGCCATGGGCATGTATTTAATGCGTCAGATTGGTGATCGCGGTGTGTATGGTAATGCCGAACTGCCGGACTTCATGGTGTTTCTGAATTGGCAGGAACTGCCTTGGTACTGGCAAGGCTTCGATATGTTCTGGTTCGCCATGTTGTGGGTATTGCTGGCACCCGGGATTCTCGCCTTTGTGTTCGGTTGGCTGGCCTTCCGCTCTCGTGTAACGGGCGTATATCTGTCGATCATCACCCAAGCCTTAACCTATGCCTTAATGCTGGCCTTCTTCCAGAACGACATGGGCTTTGGTGGCAACAACGGCTTGACCGACTTTAAAGACATCCTTGGCTTTGATCTGCAATCCGACCAGACCCGTATTGGCCTCTTCCTCTGCTCCGGCATCGCCTTGGCTTTGGGTTATATCCTGTGTCGTTGGATCGTTTCGTCTCGCTTGGGTCGTGTATTAGTGGCGGTGCGTGACACCGAAAGTCGAACGCGCTTCCTGGGCTATCGTGTTGAACATTACAAACTGGTGGTATTCGTATTATCCGCCATGTTGGCCGGTATCGCTGGAGCCTTGTATGTACCACAAGTGGGCATTATCAATCCGGGCGAATTCTCTCCGATCAACTCCATTGAATTGGTGATCTGGGTGGCGATGGGCGGTCGAGGCACGCTGTACGGTGCAATCATCGGAGCCATCTTAGTGAACTACGCCAAGACCTGGTTTACCGGTGTATTACCGGATGCCTGGTTGTTCATGCTCGGCGCATTGTTCGTGGTAACGACGCTGTATCTTCCGAAAGGCATCGCCGGTTTGTATACACAGATCAAGCAACGTCAGGCGGAGAAAAAAGCAATGTCCGGCAGTGGTTCAGCATCCGAACAGGACACCACCAGCAAGCCTGCAACACAAACCACCGAATTAGTTGAGGAGGTGTAACATGGTCGATAAACATATTCCTAACGACACCATCCTCTATCTTAACGGAGTGAGTGTCAGCTTCGATGGATTTAAAGCCATCAATGGTTTGTCCATCGTGCTGAAAGAAGGTGAATTACGCGCCATCATCGGCCCCAACGGGGCGGGCAAAAGTACCATGATGGACATCATCACCGGCAAAACCCGCCCGGACGTGGGCGACGTGTATTTCAAACAAGAAATTGACCTGACCAAGCACGACGAAGCTGACATCGCCAATTTAGGCATTGGTCGTAAATTCCAAAAGCCGTCGGTGATTGAAACGCTCAGCGTTTGGGAAAACCTCGAACTGGCTTTGGCAGGTAACCGCACCCCTTGGCAAAGCCTGGTCTTCAAATTAACCAACAAAGACAAAGATCGCTTAGATGAGATGGCCAACTACATCAATCTCGGCGATCAAAAGAATACCCTGGCGGGGGACATCTCCCACGGGCAAAAGCAGTGGTTAGAAATCGGAATGCTATTACTGCAAGAGCCCGAAGTACTCTTGGTGGATGAACCCGCTGCGGGTATGACCGACGAAGAAACCTTCAAAACCGCAGACCTGTTACGGGATGTGGCGAAGAGCCGCTCGGTCATCGTGGTTGAGCATGACATGGAATTCGTGAAGGCACTGGACTGTAAAGTTACCGTGCTGCACGAAGGCTCCGTGCTATCGGAAGGGCCGCTTGATGTGGTTCAGCAGGATGAACAGGTTATTGAAGTATATTTAGGGAGATAACAGCATGCTCACAGTAGATAACATCGACATCTTTTACGGCGCCAGCCAGGCGCTTAAGAAAGTCTCCCTGACCGCTGAAACCGGTAAAGTCACCACGGTACTTGGCCGCAACGGTGTGGGCAAAACTACGCTGTTGAAATCCATCACCGGTCACTTATCACCTCAATCCGGCGATATCAGCTGGGATGGAAAACAACTCAACAAACTGGGCGCGACTGATCGTGCTCACATGGGCATTGCGTCGGTTCCACAAGGCCGAGAGATCTTCCCGCAACTGACCATTCTGGAAAACCTGCAAACCGGCTTTGCCTGCTTGCCGCGCTCAGAACGACACATTCCTGATCATATCTTTGAACTCTTCCCTGTGCTCAAAGACATGCTCAAACGCCGTGGCGGTGACCTCTCCGGCGGTCAGCAACAACAACTCGCCATCGCACGGGCATTGATCACCCGCCCTAAACTTTTAGTCTTGGACGAACCCACCGAAGGCATTCAACCCTCGATCATCAAGGACATTCAACGCGTGATCGCCATGCTGCGTGACCAAGGCGAAATGGCCATCGTATTGGTGGAACAGTACTTGGACTTCGCCAAAGAACTGGCCGATGATTATCTGGTGATGGACCGTGGTGAAGTGGTGTTGTCCGGCAAAGGCGAAGACATGAACGAAGAAGAAGTTCGCTCGTTTATGATGGTTTAGGGGTTGTTTAAGACGGGCTCTTGAGGAAGAGCCCGATTTTTATGTCAGTAGCATCGCCTTTGTTTTGGCCGCACAGCTCTTAGTGACATTCCAACGAGCCCAATTTAGCTCCGCTAATTTCAATAGAACAATCCAGGTTATATTCTTCAGGCCCTCTTAGAGCAAACAATTGAAGCTCAAACTCAAAAGCGCTCTCGGTTATTCTCGGGTTGTTAAAACTGACGGCAGCAAAACCCTCACTAAACGACTTTCCGTCGTATGCACAAACATCCAAGTTATCAACTAACGCTCTGTTATTAATAGGATCAAGCAACTCTGTTCGGATGCACGGAAAATCAGACTCCGTGCTAAATAAAACGTATCGGAATATATAATCACCGACCCGAGATGTTTCGAGAGTGTTGATGTACGAAGGAATACTAATTTCGCCAGCTTGAACAATAAAAGACAAACTTAGACCCAATACTACAGAGAAGCAGTTTTTCATAGATAACCTTCCTTTAAAAACAGCGTTTCAAATCAGCCCCTGCTCTTCTAAACCAGGAAAATACGGATGAACAATGTAAAGTCTATTCATCTATCAGCTCAGATTGGAAATTTCAGGTACGATGATGGCTGCGTTTTATTTGGTCCACAAACTCTACCAGATTGGCTTTGAAAGGAAGTACTCATGAAACATTTAAAAGGTCTTTTGTGTTCACTGGTGTATTCACTTCCTGTTGCTTTCGGTACTTACTGGTTTCTTAATCAGGTTCATGAAATCCAAAGCCCTCAAATACCAATGGGGATAGCTGTCGTCCTTTTTTGTGTGATATCACTTTGGGGATTAATACGCCCAACGGGTTTTATACACTCTGTTAAATCACTCTGGATTGCTCTCGCGATTCTTAATGGCCTGTAAAATACGAATAAAACATCAACCAAATATCTTAGACCCTAAGAAGCTCGATATTTGATGTTCAGACAGTTTTGTGAATAAATAAGCTTCCAAAATACCACAAGGATTTGCGGATCTAATTCGCTGAATACACTGTGAAGCAATCACAGAACATTAATAGACTAAGGAGTAGTCATGAGAAATCTAATCATCAAAATATCAACCTGGGCCTTTCTCGCAGGCCTAGTCTTCACAGGCATGGGTGTCTGGGAGATCATCAAAGAACGTAATGTCAGCCAAACCCCAAGTGCAATACAATCATCTGATGTAAATAAAACCACCGAAGAGCTTGCTTATGCCACCATCCAAGGTGGACGACTCGACTTAGCAAACACTTACGAATATAGCCTTCAAACGAAAAAGTCCGATGTAAAACTTAACTCAGATTATTTCATTCCAGTTAAGGACACTGAAACTGACGCCGTCATTTATGTCTTAAAAACATCAGATGAACCGAGCATCGAAGACGTACTAAAAACGGCTAATTTCTCTGGCCTATTACAGAACAGATCTGAACTTCCTTCGAAAATTCTAGATGCCTATAAGAAAGAATTCCCTAACGTAGATTTCGCCTACCTTGATACAACGTACAAACCTGAAACCCTAATTGAAAAGATCAAAGGATTAGGCATCTTTCTTGGTTTATTACTTGGTGGTCTGGTTATTCGCACTTTAGCGACGAAAAAGCCTGAAAGTATTGCAACTGAAAACGCTGCTAATCCATAAGCCTAATGCATAGCGCCAAGGCCTTATTTATTTAGGGCTTTGGCTAAAGTCATTTAGAAATACACACTAAGAAAGTATCTAAACATTCGTTTTATCATGAAGACAACAATTGGCGAGACAAAGACAACATCATTCTACATGCCTGCTTTCAACTCCTAAAAGATTGTGTAGAAAATGAAAATTTACTCAGTGGAAACACAGACTGGGAAGCAGATGAAAGACATTCTAAAGCACGTACCGAGCTAAAGGCCCTGTATCACTGGTGGCTTACAAGGTCTAAAGAAGATGGTAGTTGGGGCGAATCTGAACAGCAATATGAAAAAGACGATGAAATGCTTCATCGCCTAATTAATGTTCGCTGGGCGATGTGGACATAAAAGCTCCATTTTTAGTAGTAATCTAAACAGCAACTAAACCTTCCTTCCATTCCAGATCACCTTACCCGCCACTCGGTACTGATCTGCGTTCTGCGGGTCAATCGTCCACGACGGGTAATCCGGATTATCACTGATTACCTGAAGTGCGTTTTTGTCGGACTTCAATCGCTTAGTGACTAGACCATCTTCAGTGGTAATCAGATAAATACCTTCTCGGTGTACTTGTTGTTGAGACATGTCGACCAGAATCATGTCGCCATCTTCAAGTGTTGGCACCATGCTATCGCCGTTAACGGTGACAAATGCCAGATTATCTGAAGACACTCTCAGATGCGAAGACAACCAGTTTTTGTTGAAGCCAAAGTGTTCAACAATGTCTTCACTTTGAACAAGTGCCCCGGCTCCGGCACTGGCTTCCACATCAAACATGGGCGCGAATACCAAATCCTTACTGGACGCCGTTCCTGCCTTTTGCCCGCTGCTTTCTTCCCCTGTCAGCAACCAATTCAAGTCCACTTTGAATTCGTCATACAGCTCTTGCAGATAGGTCATCGAAGGACGGCTCGCCCCGCGACAAATACGATAGATATGAGACGCTGATTTACCGGTTAATTCGGCAAACTGCTTTTTATTGCCCTGACAGATTTGTTCGACAACTAACTGGAAACGACGAGAAAAAGGCGTGCTCATACGACGGACTACTCATGAGGTAATTGAAAGGGCGCGTAGTATACGCATATATAGAAAATGGTATATAGCCAAGCTACATACCGCCTAATCAACCTCATTGATTGTTTTCTTCGATTTCAAGCCATCTAAGCAAGCGGCTTGAAAACCATCCAATAAATATTCAACAGCGGCAGAACCGTTGCCAGCATCCCAAAGCCCATCCAGAGTTTATTTAATTGCCAGTAACGCTCGGGGATTGCCTGTTCCTTACCAAAGGTTTTTGCCAACTTCGCCTGCTTCCACTGCAAGGGTACCAGCACCGCCGCCCAGATAATGCCTGAAGCGATGAATAACCCATAACCCCAGCTCAGCCAGTAAGTCGCCTGAACATCTATGCCTTGCTGGATCACCTGCAACATCCCTGTTCCGATGATTAATCCAGCCCCTGTAGCGGTAAAAATGAAATCGGTCAGGGTGACTTGCCGTTGAGCAAAGGCGACAATGCCAGGGTGGCGGGTGCGGTCGGCCATTACCTTCCACCAGGCAGTGACAATGATATTGCCCAAAAACAACACCACGCCCAGTATGTGCAAGCCTTTTAATACAAGGTAACTGTTTAGTTCGAGTGAGGAATCCATGTCTTTTTCTCCTTTATTCATCCATTAACTATCAATCGCCAAAGTTGACACTGTAAACATAGAGAAACTTAGATTCATATGTTGTCATTGTCAACATCAACTTGTTTAGCCAAGTCATAACCTACCAGATGTCTCATGCCATCATTACAGCCACAACATGTAAGCCACATAACTGATGGACTATTCTTGTTATGAAATGGGTCGTAATGAGAGATCAAGATGCACATAGAAAATGCGCGAAGAGAGGATGCCAAGGCATTAGCTTATTTGGTTGATTTGGCTGGTGAAGGACTACCTCGATATCTATGGTCTGAAATGATGACTGACGAAGCTAGCCCCTACGATGTAGGTGCTCAGCGCGCATCAAGAGACGAAGGCGCGTTCAGTTATAAACATGCCCGTGTAGTTTGTAGAGATTCAAGAGTTGTAGGTATGATGCTTTCTTATCAACTTGATGATCCATATGTGGTGGGTGATTTAAAGAGCATACCCAAGGTTATCCAACCATTAATTCAGCTTGAATCAAACGTACCTGGATCCTGGTATATTAATGCCATCGCAACCGACGAATCTTTTCGAGGGCAAGGCATTGCAAAACGTTTAATGGAAGATGCCGAAACAACCGCGCAAGAACGAGGTATTCATCTGATGAGCCTGATCGTTGCATCTGAGAATACCGCAGCAAAGCACCTCTACCAAACGCTAGGCTATCAATGTCAAGCATCATTACCTGTTATTCTCTATCCCGGCAGCCTGCATGGTGGTGACTGGGAATTAATGACGAAGCAGATCATTTAATGTTCAATTAAACAAAATTGTCCGCTAGGATAAGAGCAATCACAGACAAGGAATGTAGAAAGGGTTTCTACAGATTTGCTAAGGCGATATTCACAAGGAGGAACCATGCCTAGTGTCATGATTGAGGTCAGACAACAATACCCCCGCGAGACAGAACAAGGCATCATGGAAGCAGTGCATTCAGCACTTAGAGACAGTTTCAAAATCAAATCAGGGGATCGCAATGTTCGCTTGCTGGTGCATGAACCGCATCGCTTTGAGTGTCCACCGGACCGAGAAAAGCCGGAACTCTATACCCACATCAGCATTGACTGTTTTGCAGGCAGATCGCTCGACGCAAAACGGAAACTGTACCGCACCATTGTGAGCAACCTGGAAACCTTCGGCATTCCACCGAGCCACGTCAAAATTATGCTTCGTGAAATTACCGCTGAAAACTGGGGCATCAGAGGAGGCCAAGCCGCCTGTGATGTTGATTTGGGTTTTAAGGTTGATGTTTAGACAAATCACAAAGAGCGCTAAGCATGGAGACTGTATTTGGCCTGATGTTGCTGTGGCCGCGTAGCTTGCTCTCTGAAAATTAAAAAGGGCTGAGTAACTCAATTACTCAGCCCTTTTCGTTTCGTAATACGTTCAGCCCCAGATCCAACTACTCCTCATATGGCTTCACTAACATCGCCGTCATTGAGTAGCTGGACGCGCCCATGCCGTTATCGAAGGTTTCCAGCTTTAGCGTACCTTCAATCACGAAGGGATACCAAATGCCTTCGACCTCGGCACCTTTCGGGAACTTCACGTGAATCATTTGATTTGGCGGCGGTGGTGGCACGTGAATACACGCCCCCATGTATGGCGCCAGAAAGAACTCTATCAGTTCACCTTTGTCATTGGTCTCCAACGGCACCATATAACCCGCAATACGGATGTGTTTATTTTCGAACTTGTCGACTACCTTGCTGGAGAACATCACTTCCGGCAGTGAGTTCTTATCGAAGGGATTGTCATGACCAATTTCCGGCATCTTTTCCATTGCTTCAATGTCTTCTTCAGGCATCAAATCCAGCCAGTTAATTTCCGTAATTTTCCCGTCGGAGGCTGCCCAAGCCGTTAGAGTCAACATCGTAAATACGACAAATACGAGAGACGAAATGATCTGTTTCATAAGTAAACTTTTCTCTTTAAGTACGGACGGTCAGTCCATCAAACAAACTGTTTTTATACGCTCGCCAGCCAGGAATCAAACTCATTATCAAAGCAGCAAACACAATTACCAGCACAATTCCCGCCTCTTTCAAGTTCGGCGCACTGATCGCAAGGTGAATACCAAACCAATCCACAAAGTAAGAGCTTAATCCATACAAGCTCAAGTACAAAGCAGCCCAGCCCAACAACGCGCCTAACACCGCAATAAATAAGGCTTCATTGGTCAGTAAAAAGAAAATGTGATGAGGCCGCGCACCCACTGCACGAAGAATAGCAATTTCCCGACGGCGCTCCTGCAACGATGACAGCATGGTAATCATCATACCTAACAGAGTACTAAACACGACGAGAGCAGACACCACCAGCAGAGACTTTTCTGCGATGCCAATTAGCTGCCAAAGCTCCTGTAAGGTCAGTGCCGGCATGATTGCCAACAATGCTTCTTCCCGATACTCATTGATCGCACGCTGTAACTGAAACGCAGCCATACGCGATTTCAGTCCGACAAACGCGGCAGTGATGGTCTCCGGTTGCAGATCTTTGCCTTCAAAGTCCTGATGACTGAGTTTCAAACTTTTCGCACTGGGGGAACCACTTTGCCAACCTTCGTGAATGGCTTCAATACCGGCCAGCGATACAAACACAGTGCGATCAGAAGGCGTACCGGTCGGCGCAAGAATACCAACAACTTTGAAGGGAAGATTATCGTGTTTTACAAAACTGACGGTTCCTGCACCATGAGCAATGACGATATTTTCGCCCAATTGATAACCGAGCGTCTTCGCAACATCCGCCCCGAGTACCACATCAAATACCTCGTCAAAGGTGACACCTTGAGCAAAGGTCAGCGACTGTTTCGCACCATATTGAATATGTTCAAAATACGCCGGTGTGGTTCCTAAGACCCGGAAACCTTTATGGGAATCCCCCAATGCAATCGGCACCGACCAAGCCACCGAACGACTGGATGCAATGTCCTGATAGCTCTGCCAACTGATGTTATTGGTGGCGTTACCTATGCGAAAGACACTGTAGAGGAGTAAATTCACCGGGCCAGAACGGGCTCCGATAATTAAATCTGTTCCAGATACCGTCGATATAAAACTTTGCCGTGTTTCAGTGCGAACCTTCTCCACACCGAGCAATAACAACACACCCAACGCAAAAGACAACACCGTTAACACACTGGTTATTTTACGGTTTGCCAAACTCTTCCAGCTCAATGCCCAAAGATTCACAGTGCACCTCCCTGCTCATTGTTCATCGATGTGTTTGACCACCGAACCACATCAGAGATATTCACCTCGCGATCAAACAGAGAGGCCAAGGTGCGGTCGTGACTGACGAAAACCAAGGTTGCACCGTGGCTCTGACACTGGTGAAAGAGCAAGTCGAGATAACCATCACGTGTTTCTTCGTCCAATGCAGACGTTGGTTCATCGGCAATGATTAGCTGAGGTTTACCCGCCAATACCCTTGCCGCAGCCACGCGTTGCTGCTGACCAATGCTCAGGTGAAATACTTGTTTCTCAGCCAACTGGGAGTCAATACCTAGTTCGTCGAGCAGGGTAAACGCATCCTTTTGGGAAATCTTACGTTGTTTGGAAAAGCGTCCGGTAAGCAAGACATTCTCAAGCGCCGTTAAATACGGAATTAAATTGAATTGCTGAAAGATTAACCCCAGATGATCGGCTCTGAAACGATCACGCTGCTTGGCGGACATGCTCTGTAGATCCTTCTGTAATACAGCCAACCGCCCCGTCGTGGCCGTGGTCACGCCGCCAATCAAACTTAACAAGGTGGATTTTCCTGAACCACTGGCACCTTTGAGAAACACCCGTTCTCCTGCCAACACCTCAAGCTGATCGACGTGCATAACAGGTGATTGTTTGGACCATTGAAATTCCAGCCCCGAGATTTCTAATACGGTCTCTGATAAAACTGCATCTGACATGGCGTACTTTTTTAACCCTGGTTGTCCTGAGCAATCCGCTGAGCAATCCAGATTGACGAAGCATTGCTCGCTGTGAACTGACATATGAAAACGGCAGGACACTACTCCTGCCGCATGACAATAAGATGACAAGACAAGTGTGCGACGAATGGACGGACTAGCGCAAGTCCATGCTTGGTTGGTTAGGAGTCAATTCTGATTTTTTCACCGCCGTCTCACCAAACCAATTGGCTTCAATCTCTTGTAAGGTCGGCACTTGCTTAAATAACAGGATATTCAGCTCTGCAAGTTCAGAAGGATCAGCACATTCAACGTGATAGGTGATCTCAAACTCACTGTGTCCGTTCTCTTCCTCATGATCATGCTCTTTATGCGTGCGCTCGTCATCGTGATCTTGGTGCATACCGTGATGTCCATCATGCTGACCATGCTCTTCATGATGATTATTTTCTTCGTGGTGCTCATGGTCATCGCCTGACAACAGTGCACTTTCAATGGTGGCCTGTTCAAACTGACAGTGCGCTTCCTCATTAAACGACACCACGTTCTGCCCTTGTTGTAAGAAGGCATGAATTATTTCGATTTGGTCTTTCTGCGCCTGAGTTTCAGGCTGGTGCTCAAACCCCACCATATCCATTGCCGGTATTTCAAACGACAGCTCGACCTCATTTCCTTCCTGAGCTGCATTCAATATCGCATGGCCGTGTTCATGCGCCTGATGTTGACGTAGCCCTTGTTGGCTTAGGTCTGGTTGTGTTGGTTCTGGTTGTGTTAGCTCTGCGAACACGCCATTGGATGCCATCAGCCCAAATAACCCTGCCATGCGAACGGCTCCCGATAAAGACACAGATCTCTTTAATTTCATCGATGAAAACTCCAAAACATCTCAATATTTTAAATATGTTATAACATAACATTTTAAGAAGAAACAACAATGCACAGGAAAGATGACAAACAAGTAACAGCAGAATGACAGACAAGAGTTATTTTTCGATGGAGAAGTTATTTAATTCATTAAGATCCAAAGTAAAGGGCACCACTAAATCTTCCAAGCCATACTCAGCCAAGACGTTTACCCACTCTTTATTGTGCGGTAATGAGGAGATGAAAAAGTTGAGCAACTCTTCCATGTACTGATACTCAGGCGTAATCAGAATATGGCGACTGTACGAGTCCTGAGGAACAAAGGATTGATAAAAAGAAACGCTGGGGTAATCCGGTTTAACAAAGTTAAAAGCGGTTTGAGTAATGATGATGGCGTCCACTTTGCCCTCAATCAATCGTTTCAGGTTGGTCCGGTCATTGATAGCGTTACTACGCAATATCTTGCCCTGATCCACTAACTGATTTACCCCGTGATAATAATGTCCGGGTAAACCACCAATGTGCTTCCCAATCAGCGACTCCGGCTCAACGTATTCCATAGGGGATTTGGACAAGGACACTACAGCATCGTTATCCCAGTATATGGGAGCAGAGGCAATGAAATACGGCTGCTCAAACAATCGCTTAAACCAAAGTAGATTGGCCCACAGAATCAACCCTTGCTGCCCATCTTTTAGAATTTGATTCAATTCCGGGCGAGCGATCGGTTGTAGCCTGAAATAAATTTTTAAATCAGGGCGCCGTTTTCGGAAGAACTCATTGAGCTGTTCCACCAAGACCAGAGAAAAGCCTTTCTTCGAAGCGCCTTCCTTGAAATAGAAAGGCTCCCAGTTGTGGTAATGGTAGACAGGAATGTACGTAACCTGGGAAGCATGAACGGAAACCAAAGGCACACTCAAACCGATTAGCACCCACAGCAGAAATAAGATCGAATGCAGTTTCCTGGCCCCTGTTTTCATAAGTCTCTCACAAAAATGAGTCACTCTCCCAGTTTAGTTCAGGATCAGCTCACAGAGAGAATTTCAATCAGGGTATCTTGACCAGGCAACATGATTTCATCACCTTCAAATGCCCCGAGCAACTGTCTAGCCAAGGGGGCCTGCGGGGTTAATAGCTGAATAATCTCACCGTCGACATTGCACTCCAAGCCACCCGCACAAGGGCCAATAAAAAATGCTTTGCGCGCGTCAGGGTATTGAAGGTGCACCAAGGCCGTTAAGGCGATTTCATCTTCATCGGTGAACGCCCTGAATACCTGCTTACGATAGGTTTGAATCATTACTTCCAAGTCAAAGACTCGTTGAGACTGCCCATGCGCTAAATACGATGCTTCCAGCCCAACCGTATCGTATTGGGTTTCAGGCTGGCTCTGCTCATGAATGGCCAAATCTCGGGCTTCATTAGCGGCTTTGATGGCGAGCTGAAGTTGATCTTCGAGCTTGAGTAAAATGGCGTGACGGAGGGTTTCTTTGTTCATCCGCAGAGTGTATCAGGAAGTCAGGAAAGAGAAACACATTCTCTTTCCTGGTCAGACAGTAGAGAAAAGAACTGAGGGCTTATTTTTCCACAAAAGCACGCTCAATGACGTAATGCCCCAACTCACCACCGCGAGTTTCTTTGAAGCCTCGGGCATTCAGCATGGTGGTTAATTCATCCAACATGGCAGGGCTACCACACAGCATGAAACGGTCATTCTCAGGGTCAATTTCCGGCAAGCCTAAATCCTCAAAAATCTTACCGTTGTTGATCAGATCCGTCAGACGGCCCTGGTTCTTATAGTCCTCTCGCGTTACCGTCGGGTAATACTTTAGCTTCTGCTGAATCTCCTCACCAAAGTACTCATTTTTCGGCAGCTCGTTCTCGATCAAATCCTGATACGCTAATTCAGACACATAGCGCACTCCGTGGGTAAGAATTACATTATCAAACTGCTCGTAGATCTCATGATCTTTAATGATACTCAGGAAAGGAGCCAACCCGGTGCCTGTGCTTAACAACCATAGATTACGCCCTGGCAGCAGATTATCCGCAATTAAAGTTCCCACCGGCTTGGTGCCAACCAGAATCTCATCACCCACTTGTAAATTTTGTAGACGAGAAGTCAGTGGGCCGTCTTGTACCTTGATACTGAAGAACTCCATCTCTTCTTCATAATTGGCACTGGCAATACTGTAGGCACGTAATAAAGGTTTATTTTCCACTTCCAAGCCAATCATAGTGAAAAAACCGTTTTTAAAACGTAATCCCTGATCACGGGTTGTCTTGAAGCTGAATAAAGTGTCATTCCAGTGATGAACGCTGGTTACGGTTTCTCGGATTAGATTGCTCATTAGGTGCTCCTTGTTTGTTCAGTGCTGGCGATCTATTACTCGCCTAAATCACAGCGTCATACCACCAGTTACTCTACAAAGGTCTCTCTGGGTATACGCTTGCATTTGCTATGCTTTTAACTGTATTCTTCGACCAATAATCTGTAAAACAGATAATTCATCTTTTATATATCGGATTTACAAATAATGCGTTATACCTTTCGCCAACTTGAAGTCTTCCTTGCTGCCGCCCATTTTCAGAACATCACCAAGGCGGCAGATAGCCTATCAATGTCTCAGTCCGCTGCCAGCAGTGCATTGAAAGACATCGAATCGCAATTCGACCTGCCCTTATTCGATAGAATCGGTAAGCGATTACAACTTAATGAGCAAGGCCGATTAATCCGGCCTAAAGCCGAACAGCTTATCGAGCAAGCGAAGGAACTGGAGCGAATCATGGCGCAGCATAAAGACGCCGGACACCTCAAAGTGGGCGCAACACTGACCATAGGAAACTATCTGGCTGTCTCGACCATGGCGGAAATGATGCAGGAACAGCCTGATGCCGAAGTCAGTCTTTCGGTGGCAAACACCTCTGAGATTGGCCAAAAAGTACTTAACTTCGAAATTGATATCGGTCTGATTGAAGGGGAACTGCAACATCAGGATTTGGATGTAATTCCTTGGCGAGACGATGAACTGGTGGTGTTCTGCGCGCCAGAACACCCCTTTGCAGATCAACTGCAACTGACTGACCGTCAACTTAAGGAAGCGGAATGGATTTTACGCGAAAGCGGTTCTGGTACACGCCAAGCCTTTGATCGGGCTATGCACGGTGTCCTCCCTGAGATTCAGGTCAAACTGGAGCTGCAACACACCGAAGCCATTAAACGAGCAGTGTCCGCAAATCTCGGCATTGGCTGTCTGTCCAGAGTGGCATTGGAAGACGCATTTAAACGTGGCAGCCTGATTCCACTCCCTGTGCCCCACAGAGACTTCAGCCGGAAATTTTACTTTGTGATTCATAAGCAAAAGTACCGCAGCGCCGGCATTGAACGCTGGATGGAACTCTGTCGTTCCAGCTTCTAACAAATAACGCTACCAAAGCGAGTTACATTTGGCAGGAAATCGCACAAATTAAAGCCCTCTGTTACTGCGATTTCCTACACAAAAACCAAGCTTCTCGTGAAGATTATTTTTCCCCTTATGCTTTACTTAACAGAAGGCAACGCATGAGGGATCGATTATGCAAAAACCAATAACTATAAGCCTGCTTGTGACCATAGCCGCCGTACTTGCTACCTGGTTCATGCTCTTCCAATCAAAAGCCATTGCAAACAAGTCATTACCTTCTGACCTATACGGACACATCACGCCATTCCATTTGCCGGACGCAAATTTGGCGACTCAAGCCCATCACAACACCAACTGGATGGATCTTGCTAACAAACCTTTATTTATCACGACCGGTTTTACCAGCTGTACAAATAGCTGCCCTATGACCATGTCGTTTTATCAACGCCTTTCAAAGTCTGTAGGCAATGAAGCGACCTTGGCTTTTTTAACCATAGATCCGGACAAAGACACGCCGGAACATCTGGCAAACTATTTATCTCAGTTCGGGCCGGATTTTGTCGGGGTTCAGATCGCCAACAAGAAACAACTCACAGATACCCTGCAAGCGTTAAAGCAAAGCTTCACATTAAGCCAGCTCAGTGAACTGCTGGAACATCAAAGTTACGTTTATTTGATGCATCCAAAGGTTGAAGGGTTATTGGTATATACCGATGCCAGCCCCGATCCAATGAAAATCCGGGAGGATTTATTGAAACTGGATCGGTAATGCATTGTGATGCTGGATAATGGACTGCGGCGTTAACAATTAACTCAATTGGAATTTATTCAGCTGACCGCTTAGCTGATGAGTCACAGACTGCAGATGCTCAACCTGCAGATGAATGTTTTTAGCGCCACTCACCGTCGTATTAGTAACGGACTCAATACTTCGAACACAGTCAAAAACACTTTCCGTTTTATCCGCTTGTCCATAGGCTTCTTGTTCGATCAACTGATTACTTTCCGCCAGTTCAGTAACCGATCTGGCAATCTGAGAGAACGAAGATTGAGCTAAATCCGCATGTTCAACAGATTCTTCTACGTGAGCCCGACTCTGCTCCATCGCTGTGACCACTGAATTAGTCAGCTCGGCAAACTTATTGAGGATGTCACCGATTTTATCGGTAGCCTCATGGGTTTTACTGGCGAGACTACGAACTTCATCCGCAACGACCGCAAAACCTCGACCTTGTTCACCGGCCCGCGCTGCTTCAATGGCCGCATTCAACGCCAACAGATTGGTTTGCTCTGAGATACTTCTAATGACTTCTACAAAACCACTGATGCTGGTGCTGTCTTCTGCCAGTTGATTTACTTGAGTGGAAGTTTGCTCCACATCCCCTGCAATGACTTTCGTGGAAGAAATAATTTGTTCGATGGAGGATCGACCTTCATTCAACACCTCTTCCGCATGTTCCGATACTCGCTTAGCGGTTTGTGCACTCGATAACACCTGATCCGAAGACGCTTTAAGTGTTTCAACTTCCGACATTACACGAGAACTTACTTGTTGCTGCCCGTTCAGAGAACTGCACGCTGTTTCCGTTTGGTATTTAAACTCATCCGCCACCTGATTCACTTCTGAGGTAGCTTGCTTCACATCAGAGACAATGGAAGAAAAAGTGGCTTGCATGTTGTTGAAACTGGCAGCCATTTGACCAATTTCATCGTTACAGTCTTCCACAACCCGAATGTTCAAATCTCCTTTTTCAGCCGCTTGTCTCATGGCTTTTTTCAGCACTTTGACATGTTGATGCACGAAGGAAATCAGAATCTGGGACGCCCCCATCACCAAGCACATCAGGACGAAAACCCACAACGCATAGCCCAAAGCCTGATCAGAGAAATATTGCCAATACTCGGCAGACGCGACTTCACCATTGGGATGAACTTGGTTAAAACTGCTGGTAATAGCGTAAATGGAAAGAACGCTCATCCCGATAAAGGAAAAACAATTGACCATCCAAAACTTAAATCTAAGCGGCATATCTACTATGGTGCGATACATACTGTCGAACTCTTATAGTTAGTTACAGAATTGGAAAAGATTGTATTAACAAATGAAAACAAACACTTAGTACAGCCAACTTCAAAAAAACGAGAGGCCAATACCTCAAGATGTTTAGGCTAACTTAAGAGTTATCGGCGCCCACCAGTGGAGCTTGAGGCCACGCTATTATTAATAGTAATTCATTCCCTGCACTGATCTTCATCAATAACACCAGCCCCCGATCTTCGTAGAATAACCACTTGTCGATAAAAGACGTAATGCATTTGATAATATTTATCATTTGCAATATTATCTCCACCCAAGTTAATTGATCTCTATGTATGAGGCTTGAATTATGTTCGTATGTCTTTGCAACCAAGTTACTACGCACGATATTGAACAAGTAATGGCAGAAGGCAATCTTTCTTTTGATCAGGTTCAGGAGCAACTGGGCGTTGCTAATTGCTGTGGTCAATGTGAAGACTTCGCACGTGAGTTCATTTCTGAAAAAGCCTCGGAACAGAAAGCAGACCTATTCTACGAAGCAGCCTAATCAGGGCTGCTTTTCTATTGCACATCAACGCTCTGATCAGGACTGACTGGTCAATAAAGCACTTCTTTTTCTCACACGATCAGAACTGGTCATTTCCTCCTCGTTGGGCTCGTATCTTGTAAACGGTCAGTTTTTGAGACTTTTTCTCCCATAGAACCGCCTACCACTTATTCTAAAATACGCTAATCTCCTACTCAGATGACCTCGTTTTATTATTTACACTGGTCAAATTCTTTTTCTGGCCGATAACCCAGAAAAGAAAGACAAAAGCAGTAAGGTAGTGTTTATGCGGATATCAACCAAGCTCATCTTAGGGGCGACGTTACTTGCAGTTATACCCGTTGTTGTTTCCAATTTTCTCGTGGGCACCAAAGCAACATCGACCAGTCACAATGCTCTCGAAATGACCTCTCAAGATCGCCTAAAAAGTGTTAGAGATACCACCAAAGCTCGTCTCGATGATTATCTACAGAATCTGGAAAACCTGATCGTCACACTGTCGGCCAATCCGGGCACGGTTCAGGCCGCGATGAGTTTTTCAGGTGCATTTAAAGACCATACAGCCCAAGCCGGATTATTCGGCAAAACCGATGAGTTTAAGCAAGACATTAGCGGCTTTCTTTCCAGCGATTTCCAAGGCCAATACCGCGCCTTAAACAATGGTAAACAGGCTCCGGTTCAGAACTGGGTATCCCAGATGAGCGAAAAAGCCCTGGAATTCCAAAGCATCTTCATTGCAAAGAACCCGAATCCTTTAGGGGAAAAACATAAACTCGTCGATATCAAAGACTACACAACCTACGAGCAATTTCATGAGATGTACCATCCGATGATGGTCCAATATCTGGAGACCTTTGGCTTTTACGACATCTTCATTGTTAACCCCAAGAATGGTCAAATAGTTTACTCTGTCTTCAAAGAAATTGACTTTGCTACCTCGCTGGAAACAGGGCCATTTAAAGACACGGGCATTGCAGAGGTTTACCGACAAGCCAAAAGCGCGCAAGACCCAAACTTTATCGCCTTTACCGATTTTGCCCCCTATCCGCCTTCGTATGAATCTCCGGCGTCGTTTATGGCGTCCCCGATTATGGATGGCAATGAGACCTTTGGTGTTCTTATTTTTCAGATGCCACTGAACATCATTAATAACATCATGACACACGACAAGAATTGGTCGAACGTAGGATTAGGTAGCTCAGGGGAAACCTATCTGGTCGGTAAAGACTTCAAACTACGTAGCGACAGTCGCTTTTTACTGGAAGACATTAATGGCTATACCGAGGCTCTTTCAAATTCAGGTCTAGCTCAAGACACGATCGACCTCATCAAAGCCAGAGAATCCAGCATTGGTCTTCAAGAAGTTAACAGCGAAAGTATTAAAGCCGCACTCAATGGCGAACAAGGGTTCAAACACATCTTTGATTATCGGGACGTTGAAGTGCTTTCTGCCTTTACGCCACTAAAATTCAAGGGCATCACTTGGGCATTAGTTGCCGAAATTGACGAAGCCGAAGCGTTCGCAAGTGCCAATGAAGTCTCCAGCACCATTATTACTAACGCCATCATTGTATTTGTGATTGTGGTGATTATTGCGGTGGCAAGCAGCTACGTGTTTTCAAGATCTCTTAGCAATCCCATTATCCGCCTTAAAGATCACCTAGAAACCGTAGGTAATAACGCAGACCTTACCTTAACGCTGACAGCCACCGGCAAAGATGAAATTGCCGACATCACCAACAGCTTCAACGGCATGATGAGTCAGTTCCGGGACAGTTTGCACAAGGTCGCCGATGCCTCACAACAATTGAGTACCGCCGCCTCCCAAACCATGTCGGCTACCGAGCAAACCGTTAATCGAGCACGGGAACAACTTGATCAAAGCAACCAAGCCGCCACCGCGATGAATGAAATGACAGCCACAGTACAGGAAGTGGCTAACCATACCAATGAAGCAGCCGAAGCCACCAATCAAGCCAACAGAGCAACGCAAACAGGTCAGGCCAATGTTGATGAACTGATCAGAACTATTGAAAGCCTGGCGGCTCGCTTGAACTCCGCTGGCGAAGTTACCGATCGTCTGGCAAAAGAAAGCGAGCAAATTAATACCGTGGTAGATGTCATCCGAAGCATTGCCGAACAAACCAACCTCCTGGCGTTGAATGCGGCCATTGAAGCAGCAAGAGCCGGGGAACAAGGTCGGGGCTTTGCGGTGGTTGCCGACGAAGTCCGCTCCCTTGCAGGGAAAACTCACGACTCAACCCAAGAAATCAATCAGATGGTAGAAGCGCTTCAGAAAGGCTCCAAAGACACTGTGGATGCCATTGAGGCCAGCCTTTCAGAAGTACAGTTGGCGGTTTCAAAAGCCGACGACGCAGGCAGTTCATTGAATGACATTACAAACTCGGTGAACACAGTGAATGAAATGAACCTTCAGATTGCCACCACAGCGGAAGAACAAATCTCGGTGTCAGAAGAGATCAATAAAAACATCACCCACATTGCTGAAATGGCAGAAAAAACCGATGTCGATGCCAAGGAAACATCAGAGTCTGCGCTCGCCGTGGCCGATCTGTCCGAGCAGCTTTCCAAACTGATTTCCCGCTTTAAAATCTGATTTCCTTCTAGTCTCTTTCCGAATGCAGGGCAAAACAACCCTGCATCGGTTCGTAGTGCCCTGGCAGACCACGACTACCGTGAACTAGTATTGATAGACGGATTCACGACACGAAATCCATACACAGCACTCGATAAAAAATAACAATAAATACGCTGGACAACCTCATGACACTAAAAGCTTCGTTCAACTCGCTCAGCGATTCGCTGTGCTTTGCGTCGGCCATAACACCATTGCTGCTGACTGTTTTAATAACGTCAGGCTGCCAAGAAACAGAAACCTCAGCTCCACCCCACGGTTCTCAATCGACGGTTTATGACAGCGCTCCCCAAACACACGGCACATCCATCGGAGTAAGTACTCCCTCACCGTCCAAGACCATTGCCCGGGTAAATGGCTATCCGATTGAGCTGAGCGAAGTAGATCAGAAGATTCGTTTTGAACTGCATGACTTAAATTGGCAAGCATACCAATTGCGACAAGCGGCACTAAACAAGCTGGTGCAAAAACAAGCGGATACCGGATCGCAAACCCAAGCCCAGTCAAAACAACAAGCCATAGAGAATCTGCTGACACCGCCGATTCCTCCGGTAACCGAATTACCCAAGAGCAGTGTCTCAGCAAAAGGCCAGATACATGCGCCACTCTCTGTCGCCGTGTTTTGCAGCTTCCAATCCCCGCACTGCAAACGTATGCAACCTGTCTATCAGGCACTTGCTCAACAACTTGGCGATCAAATACGGTTTGAACACTTTGATTATCCGCTATCGTTCCATCGCAACGCCCGCCCTGCTGCGAATGCTGCACGCTGCGCCAATAGCTACGGTAAGTTCTGGGAATATTCAGACGCGCTCTATGCTCATCAGGACGATCTCACTCCTGAACGATTTCTTTCCATCGCCACACAACTCCATATCAACACACCCGAATTTAAAGCCTGCCTTGAGAATCTGGAATATCGAGAGTATGTGGAGCAAGACGTTACCTTTGGAGAAAGCCTGGGCTTGAGCAACGTGCCCATCACCTTTATTAACGGCCTTTACATCAAAGGGCCGGCATTACTTTCAACGCTGAACTTTTACAGCCAATACGCGCTGTCTCAGGTGGCAGATCAAGCGCTATCCAAAGACCAGAAAAGAGACAAACAACAGCAAATAGAGAAAAGTCAGCTACCTCTAAGATTGGTAGCCATTAATTTAGCTAGTGATGCAGAACACTCAACGGCTGTGATTGAACTGATTGACGACGAATCTCAGGCTTTGTTCCGGAACAACCAACCCATTCAATTCAGTGACTATTTCAGTGAACCTCCGATCTTGGTAACCATTGAAGCCCAACGTGTATTGATCAAACATCAAGGCGTATTATCCTTCTTATCATTAACCGCCCCATCCTCAGATACAGCCTCGAACGCTCAAAACACTACCCAAAAGGCCACCGCTGTCACCTCAACAGGCACCTTCAACGAGGATCAGCAAACAAACCAGGATTCCCTGGAGTTATACCCGGAACGTCGCTTTAACGAAGGAAATCGAGAACTGCCGGTGACCACACTGACGCCCTTGTCGCGCGAGTGGTTGGATGAGCAATTAATGAATCAATCGCAATTGGAAGAACACTTCCAGCCTGCCTCTCACAAGGTAGAAGGCCAGAGTCTGCTCAAACTCAGCGATGTACAGCAACAAGAGTTTTATCAAACCCTCGGCCTGCAAGAAGGCGATGTGGTGCTTAGGGTGAACGATGCCTGGGTTTATGATGGGCAAAACACACTCTGGGAAACACTCGATCAGGAAAAGGATGTCACCATTCAGCTGATACGACACGGTTTACCGGTACGTTACGATTACAGTGTTCAGTAACCCAAACAGGACATACCATTTATCCATGTATGGCAAATTTCCTAAGGTATAACACGTAAAGTTCTGTTTGCTGATTCGCATCGGCTCTTCGATAGTTACAAGTAGCTACGGCAATTTTCAAGATCGACAATGTTCAAGATCGGTAAGGTTCAAGGTCGACAACGTTCAATGCCTGCTGCTAACCAAAACTATCAACGAGCCGTGCGTATGATTACCTTTTGCGAAACCATAGAACTGCTCCTGAAGCCTTATGAAAATACATTGGGTAAGGATTTCCAAGGGTACAAAAACCACCTCTATCGGGTGATAAACTTTTGTAACCTTCAGGCCGAGATGTCACCCGAAGAACAAGGCAAACTTGAGATCGCCGCCGTATTTCACGATCTTGCGCTGTGGACCAGTCACACCGCAGATTATGTCACGCCCTCGGAGGATCTGGCGAAACAGTACCTGCAACAAATCGATTGCCCGGAGTGGTCGGAAGACATCTGCCGCATTATTCGGGAACACCATAAAATCACAGCGGCGGACAATAAAAGATCCCTCGTCGAGATTTTCCGAAAAGCCGACTGGATCGATGTAACCTTCGGGCTTAGGAGTTTTGGCGTCGACCAGCAGCAGATAAAGCAGATCTACAAGATTTTCCCCGATAACGGCTTCCATCCGTTACTGGTCAAAATCATTCGTATGCAGATCTTCAAAAACCCTCTTAATCCTCTTCCTATGATGAAGTGGTAACACAAAGAAGTGGTCGATGATGGCGATCACCGCTATTTCACACAAAAAACAGACATCTCACTCTGAAAACAAATAAAGAACAGAAGCCACTCAGGAGAATGGCTTCTGACCGGGCTGATTCTTTATCATTTCAGGTTTTGACAATTACTTACTTGGGTTACTCATCCACAAGATGTCAGACACCAGATTTTGACCTTTAATGCTTGGATGGAAGCAATCACCACCGTCGATTTCAGATGCACCAAACGAGCGGGTACCCGCAGATAAGGTGTTCTCATCCACATAATCTGCCACTACCTCAATACCGCGAGGGTTTTGGCCTGCATTGTTGGCATTGTAAGCCTCCGCTTCTTCACGAAGAATCTCGTTATAACGTTGCTGTGCTACAGACACACCGGCATAACGGGTTGCATGACTCTCGCCATTAAAGGTTCCACCAGCGGTAGCGACTTCACACACACTGAAAGAAGACCACAGACTCTCACAGTTTATAGAGCCTGAACTGCTCTGCTTCTCCAGACCGGCCGCACGCAAATCCTGAACCCGAGGCACACTGCCCAAATGCACAGATGAACCAGCCGGTAAGCCGTCCACCAATACATTCAGACCATTACGAACCGCTTCACGCCACTCAGCATCGGTGTACAACGGATCGTCGCAGTTATTTGGATCAACACAGCCACGATTACAGATATCGTTCCCGCCCAGTTCCACGGACACATGATCCGGTTTGGTGGTCATTGCGACAATTTGCTGCGCCTGATAAGCAAAGTTATTGTCCCCACCACGCATTTCAGAGCCGGACTTCGCTGCCGCTTTGGTGGAATTTACCCCCGAACTGATCGAGTCCCACTTATCATCAAAACTTTGAACATTACTGGACGAACCATCAAACCAACTGTGCTCTGGCTGATCGCCACCCAATAAACAGAACAGATCCCAGAACCAGACATTGCCTGTACAGTCTGCTGCAAACCCCATGGTAATACTGTCACCAACCACAGCAGCTTTTGACGGCGTTTCTGCCTGAGAAAATTGAGAAAATACAGCCAATGACGTCACCAACACTGCCATCGCCGTACGTGCTAGCGCGTTACTTGTTAGTACTTTATGTGATAGTGCCTTATGTATTAGTGCTTTTTTAACTGTTACAGCCTTATGAGAATGTGTAGTACTCATCGTATAACCTCTATGTGCTTTATATTTATTTTTGTTATCAGCCCAACAGGCAGTCTAGATGCTATTCGAGACCCGAATGTTTGGAGGTGACAGCAATTG
The DNA here is from genome assembly GCF_030159995.1 of Litoribrevibacter albus. Classification (NCBI taxonomy): domain Bacteria; kingdom Pseudomonadati; phylum Pseudomonadota; class Gammaproteobacteria; order Oceanospirillales; family Oceanospirillaceae; genus Litoribrevibacter; species Litoribrevibacter albus. The sequence goes on from NZ_BSNM01000016.1 coordinate 224,435, forward strand.
TTCCGAGAGCGACACTTATGACTGATCAAAAGACAGACAGGACACAAAAAATAGGCACAAACATTGGGAACAAAGGAACCGTGCAAAGGTCATTCTTTAGGGATAGACTTGCCACTAGATGGATACATGGACAGGTAATGCAATGAAACAGCTACGAGCGCGTCTTTTTTCAAAGGTTAAGCAGCACCCAATCGTCACCACCTTGATCACGCTATATGTTCTGTACCTGGTGTCTGCAGGGCTGATTATGCCCTATGTGCTCAAAACAAAACTGCCTCAATGGATGGCACCGTTTCCCGAGCTTCAGGCGTCAGTGAAAGACGTGCGATTCAACCCCTTCTTGTTACGCTTGACCATTGAAGGCATTCAAATTGACGAATTGAAGGAACAACAAGCCATTAAACTTGCCGGACTCGGCCAAGTCTCAGTAAACCTTCAATTAAGTTCGGTTATTCATCAGGCATTGGTGTTATCGGAGTTAAACATCACAGACCCGTACAGCCGAATCACCAAAAACGCTCAGCAACACTTCATCTGGGATGCCTGGATTGCCGCCTCGGCAGCGGAATCAAACGAGGATCAACCCGCAAATGAAGCGAACGAAACGCAACCGTTTCCCGTGCTGATTGAATCCTTGAGCATCAATAAAGCGGTGGTCGATTTTGAGGATTTCTCCCGAGCTACGCCATTCCGCAAGCACATCGGCCCGATGGATCTGGCACTGAATCACCTATCCACACTGCCTAATGACGAAGGCAATTACCAACTGTCCATTGCCTTACCACAAGATCAACGTACCGCTGAATTTAAGTGGCAAGGCCGGATCGGTCTGCATCCGTTCTTTAGTGAAGGTACCTTAGAGTTAAACCAATTAGCCGTTCGCACACTCTGGGAATACATTCAGGACGACGTGTTTTACGAGCCTCTGGATGGCTATCTTGCCGTCGGCTTTGATTATCAGTTACTCACCAAAGAGCAAGTTGATCTGGTCTTAAACAATGGTTGGGTCAAGCTGTCGGACCTCTCGATTGCCGGAAAAGGGGAAACCGACGCGGTGCTCAAGCTCGCCTCACAACAGGTTCAGGGGCTGTTCTTTGATCTTCAGGAGAAGCAAGTTCAGATCGATCAGACCAAAACATCGGGCCTGACCGTGTCGGCAGAACGTCTTAGCGATGGACAGATCAAGTTAGCAAAACTCTTTGCTCAACGTCCGGTTCAAGAGAAAGTCAAAACCAAGGTGAAAGAGGAAACGGACAACGCGCAAGACTGGCAGGTGTCGGTGACCGACATTCTTCTGGAGCAAGCCGCCGTCACCTTTGAAGATCACACCACCTCACCGTCGGCGCAACTGACCCTTGATCAAATTGCAGGGCATATTCAAAACCTGACGTTGACTGAAGCGCCAGCGAATTTTAGTTTGTCACTGAGCAGCCATCGTCCTTCAAAACCGGATTACCAAAGCCACCTGAAACTGGAAGGGGCGTTCGTCATTCCAGAGAAAGCCGTCGATGTACAGCTGGATTTGAAAGACTTCCCGGTAGCCATGATTCAGCCTTATTTGACGCCTATAACGTCACTCTCCATTAATAGTCTTTTATTCGACATCAACGGCAAAGCCAGCTTCAAACGAGAGCAACTGAACTTTGAGGGTTCAACCCAGTTCCGGGATCTTCAGCTCACCAACCAAGCCCAATCTCAGGCTGTCCTTGCAGGCCAAGGCATTTATTTTGAAGACATAAATTTCAGTCAATCCCAGAAGTCATTGTCTATTGGTGAAATCCTCCTCGACGAGATGCTTTACCCCATCAGCGTACTGAAACGAAACGAATCAGGCACCACCACCAATTTCAGTCAACTGATGAAAACAACAGAGGCGTCTGAAACCGGCGATACGCCAGACAGCAAAGCCTCTGATACGGAATCAAATAAAACAGATTCAGACACTACCGCGCCGAAAACCGCAGACGAAGACTGGCTGGTGAACATCGGGAAAGTCTCGATCAAGAACAACAAACTGCAATTCAGCGACCGAGGTCTGGACGAGCCCGTCTACTTCAATATCGAGCAGCTCAATGGTGTGATCGATCAACTGTCGAGTAAGAATCTCAGCCGAGCCGACATCAATCTGGCCGGTCAGATTAATGGCTATGCGCCGTTTATGGTAAAAGGCCAGATTAACCCACTGAGCGAGCAAGCCTACACCAACGTTGATGTTTCGATGACCGACATCGCGCTATCAACCTTCTCCCCATACAGCCGTCACTTTCTTAACTATCCGCTGGTCCAAGGCAAGTTCTCCACCGATCTCAAATACAAGCTGAATCAAAGTGAGTTAGTTGCAGATAACCAACTCTTTATCGATCAGTTACAACTGGGAGACTACGTTGAAAGTGAGGCTGGATTAGGGCTGCCCTTGCCATTAGCGGTCAGCCTGTTACAAACCAACAGCGGTGAAATTGACATTAACTTACCGATCCAGGGCAACCTCAATGACCCCGACTTCAAATACGGTCAGGTGGTGGTCAGCGCCTTGGTTAATATCATCACCAAAGCGATTACGTCACCATTCCAGCTCATTGCCAATCTGGCCGGAAGCGATGCAGATTTGAGTGCTCTGGAATTCCAGACAGGAACCTCCGAGCTTACGGCGGACTCCCAACAGAAAATTACCCAGCTGGTGACCGCGCTGAAACAACGTCAGGCATTGAAGCTCAGCGTTATGGGGCAAACCGATATTGCTGACGTTACGACGCTTAAGTCGCAAAGCTGGCGCCGTTATGTGGACAGCCAAGGCATCACCATTGATCCACAGAATCCGAAATATCTGGCGTTGCTGGCACAACAGAGCGGGCAACCACAGCCAACAGGACTGAAACAGGTCTACGATTTGGAGCAAGTGGTTATCAAGCAACAGACTCTGGCACCAGAGCTCTTAGCTTCGCTGGCCCAAGAACGGGCCTTGAAAACCCGCAAGTTGCTGATCGATGCAGGATTAACAGAAAAACGCATTTTCATGAAAGCGTCGGCATTGAATCAACCTTCGGACAGCTCGCCACCAAACGCCGTTGGCATTAAGCTCGAAATCAAATAGCTCAAACCCGTTGGTACAATTGACAGCATTCTCACACATGCGTCGATTGTACCGGCGCCTAACAAAACTGTGTTTCAGGCCGATTCTTTCAGAACGAACCCATTCAAACCAAGCCTTTGAGACTGTCCCCATTTCCGCCAACTATTTTCGGTTCAGCCAATCACCCTAGATCACGGCTTGGGACACCCCAGTGAGACACAAAGCGTCGATCTCTTGCCAGAGATCATAAAGTTCTGCCTTATACCGGTCGATATATGTTCTACACTGAACAACTTAACCTGATACAAACCATTAATCACTGAGCCGCTGCCCTACCTAATATCGTACCAATGGCTTAGTCGATGAGTATTGGCATATCTAAGGACAGACAAAACCTCATGAGTAACAGTGCCAGCCTCTCTATAAAAACCGCCTCTGTCGCGGCCGAGCTAGACAAAGCCGAATCCATTGCTAGAGAGTTGTCTCTAGCCGCAAAGAATGCCCGTTTTGTGGTATTTCGTGCCGGCAGCCAGGCGGCCGGGTTAACGGTAATCACCAGCTATTTTGCTGAACTGGCAGAGAACACCATCCAGCTGGTGCATACCATTAACGATATCTCCATGCGTGTCGCCACAGACTCAGTAAAAGAATGGAAAGCTCGTTTGCTACTGGATCGCTTGAAGAGTGCCCGGGAGGACTTGTTTGAAGATGAGCACAAGCAAACGCTCAAACGAGTAATTCAGCAAGCGATGCAGAGAATGCACAGTATCTCAGACAACCTGAAACGGGAACTCAACAAACTGGATGCCCAGTTGGAAGAAATTCAGACCCTGATGCGAGCAGCCAGTGTCATTGTTGTCACCTCTCGTTTAGAGTCCAACCGCACCGGAGAGTTTGAGCAAAACTTACGGGAAATGGCCGATAACATTCAGCGCCTGACCAACCAGATTAAAGAACGTGCCACCGAATCACGACGTATTTTAACCAGAGATGACTTATGAAAAGCCGGAAAATCTACCAAGGAAATCATGAATGGATTCTGTTCGGAAGGGATCCCAACAAGCCAGAGAAAATCATCGACACTAACCAGTATATGATTGTCTCCGACGGACAAGCCCTGATTCTCGATCCCGGCGGCATTGAGTTATTCTCTTCCATGTTTGCGAATGTCTTAAAACACGTAAAACCTGAGCAAGTAACGGCGTTGTTCGCCTCTCACCAAGACCCTGACATTATCTCCTCTTTGGGCCTGTGGGATCAGGTATTGCCTCATGCCAAGCTCTACAGCCCTTGGCTATGGGAAGGCTTTATCCGACACTTCGGCATGGAAAACATCGAATATATGCCGATCAAAGACGAAGGTGGCACCTTGAAGTTAGGTTCGTTGGAACTGCAATTGATTCCGGCGCATTATTTACATTCGTCCGGTAACTTCCATGTCTATGATCCGGTGGCCAAGATTCTCTTTAGCGGTGACGTTGGGGCAGCATTAGAGGATGGCGACTTCCCATTATTCGTCGAGGACTTTGAGCGTCATACCGAAAAAATGCGTTACTTCCACCAACGCTGGATGCCGTCCAATACCGCCAAACAAAGTTGGATCAATCGGGTTCGTCGCCTGGACATTCAATACATGTGTCCACAACACGGACGCATCTTTAAAGGCGAACAGGTCAAAGAATTCCTGGACTGGTTTGAAGGGCTTGAAGTCGGAATCGCCAGTAACAATTCCTGATCCTGCGTAATCCGCGCAGCCAATTCAATAAAAAGCCAGCCTGTTTACTGTTCAACAGGCTGGCTTTTTTATGACATGCTTGGCATCAAAGACAACAAATTAATCCACAAAAACAGAAAGCTAATCCACTACTGTTTTGGTCAGCTCAATGGATAAATTCTTGGCATCATTAATGATTCGATCCATCAACACTTGTACCGACTCGACATCATTAATCACACCCTGAGACTGGCCAATAAACTGCACGCCCTTCTCAAGATCACCATCAATGGTCGCCGCTTCCAATTTCTCGGTGGCCGCGCCAAATAACGACAACATACGAATCTTATCGAATTGAGCCAACATCCCTAGCATCAGCTTCCATAATGGCATATCGACCATTTTCGCAGCTTTAAAGGATTTCAGCGCCGCCATGATGAAATTCATCGGACGTTTAGTGGCTTTTTCAGCCATCGGAGTTTTCATCACGCGCGCATATAAACCATCAAAATTCTTCGAGTAAATGGTGTCTTCCACACGTTTAGTCACCACCGTATCTTTCACTCGGTTATGTAACGGGCTTTCTAAACTGGTCGCAAAACGAGATCCCATCGCCACACCTTCAGCCCCCAAGGCCAGGGCAGCAAGCAAGCCGCGTCCGTCACCAAACCCGCCAACAGCAATGACCGGAATATCGACCAAGTCAGCAATGGCTGGCACTAAACATAAAGACGTCACCGAACCACCGTGAGCAGCGGCTTCATGACCGGTCACCATCAGTGCATCAACACCTGATTTCTGTGCCGCCAACGCATGCTTTTCGGTCACTACGGTGGCAATCACTTTACCGCCGTATTTCTTAGCACCTTCCACCAGCCAATCACCTTTACCCAGTGAGAAGTTGATCACGGGTACTTCTTCTTCCAAGGCAATTTTGGCGTTTTCTTCGGCACCCGGCATCATCAAGGTCACACCAATACCGAAGGGCTTATCTGTGAGTTCTCGAATACGACGAATGGCGTCTCGTGTTTCCTGACGACTTAAAGGTCCCGATGCTAAAATACCCAGGCCTCCGGCATTGGAAACGGCGGCTACCAATTCCGGCACAGAAATCCAACTCATGCCTGGCAACACAACCGGATGTTCAATGCCTAATAATTCAGTGATTCGAGTTTTCATACATTACCTTTCGTCATAGTTAAACCGCTTGGCCAGTCTTTTCAGCCCTAACTCAAGCCAACAACCCATGTAAAACAAGTTCCAGGTTGTGTTTCATGATTTCTTCAAACGAGCACATATGTTTCATCGGACAGGGTACTTTGTCTTCACGGAACATCTGAAACTCTTCTTCAAAAAAGCCATCAATCAACAAACTGGAGATGCCGTGCATCATCGACCAAATTGGATCTGCCAGCGTTTGAACCGGGCGATTTTTGAAGATACCGGCATCGATGCCTCGCTGAATGCTGGTCAGTAGCATTTCATAAGACTCACCCGCCGCGATGGAGAGGTGCTCATCTTCCATTCGATCGGTGATTGCGGGGCCAAACATCAGCTTGTATTTTTCCGGGCAATCACCCGCAAACTTTACATACGCCATGCCTTTCATACTGAATTCTTGGAGTATGTCGAGATCGGCTTGCTCCACTTCATTCAAACGAGCTTTCAGCTCTTCAAAACCAACAATGGCAATGGCAATCAACAAAGCGCGCTTATCTGAAAAGTGTCGATACGGTGCATTGGCCGAAACCCCAGCCTTTTTAGCGATCGCACGAAGGCTTAATCCGTCGACGCCCTTTTCCCGGATATCACTGCAAGCAATCTCAATCAGCGTCTGCCGAAGATTACCGTGATGGTAAGTGTTGGTTTTTTCCATGATGACTCCAAATTTTGCCGCGCGCATCATACCACATTGAAGCAGAATGATTTGAACTTCACTGGCTCGCGATTCCCTCTGAGTCAGAAGAACAGGGTTTTCTGTTACTTAGCTGATCAACGACACGTTCTTTATTCTTAATGTTATTTATTTTTAGTGCCATGTTGTCAATGCACACATTTATGTTGACACTGCATACTTTAGACGATTACCATGTTGTCATTGTCAACATAATACTATCTTTACATTGTAAGTGTACAGAGGGTTATTTGGCGGATTTGTTGTCGATCATCAACTGATCATGACATGTATGAATACACGTCGTACTGATTAAACGACACTGACCAAACAATGCATTTGCCAGCCGACAGCTGCTGCAAATGTGGAGGGAAGCTCTATGAAACCGTTCATCCTGCTATTATCCGTTGCGTTCACGTCAGCGATGCTGCCTCTGACCAGTCATGCAAATCCACCCATTAACACGGTGGATATTGAAACCGTTGAAGATGCCGTTTCTTTCTATTCTTCCGGCCTTGTTGCCAATAAAGCGCAATCCCGCCTCTCATTCAAAACCTCCGGTATTGTCCAAAAGATAACCGTAGATGACGGCCAGCAGGTTCGAAAAGGCCAGCTACTGGCTCAATTGGATCTCTCCGAAATCCAGGCACAACAACGCCAGGCGCAAGCCGATTTCAAACAAGCCTCGCTGGATGTCACCCGTCTGGAAACCCTGGTTGCACAGCGCCTGGCGCCTAAAGAGAAATTAGATAATGCCTTGATCCGAAAGGATAAAGCCAAAGCCGCGCTGAACATTGCTGAATTCAATCTCAAGCACTCCCAGATCATCGCTCCCGCCAGTGGCGTAGTTATTACCAAGCACATTGAAATGGATGAGTTGATTTCGGCTGGTCAACCGGTCATCACCTTCTCACCGAACAGCAAGGGCTGGGTGGTCAAAGCAGGTTTGATCGACCGTGAAGCGGTATATGTTAATTTGGGCGATACCACCACCATCGAGCTGGATGCCTACCCGGGTCAACGTTTAGAAGGTGAAGTCACTGAAATTGCTGCCCAAGCGAACCCGAATACCGGATTATTCGAAGTAGAAATCAGCATCAATGAAGAGCCGTTCCGCCTGCTGTCAGGCCTCTACGCACATATCAATGTCCACCCACAAGACCAACCGGTGCTGTATCGAGTACCGACGTCATCTTTGCTCACAGCTAATGGCAAGCAGGCCACCGTTGCCCAAATGAATCCGGTGAGTCGCAGTATCGAGATGATGACCGTCAACGTGCATTCGTTATCCACCGATTCGGTGCTTATTTCCAACGGACTCAACACCGCCTGGCCAATTGTCACGGGGTCGCCTTATAACTTCCCGTCTCAATTAAATGCACCGCGAGAAGTATCGCAAGTAACGGCAGAGTTTTAAGTCAATCAACCTTGGTTAACAACGTATTCATTAATTAACCAAAAGCCCTGTTCAGGTTTAGAGCCAACGGCATTTCATGCGGATGCCGGTTTCGGGCCTCGCGTTGTGAGGCCCTTTTTTTCCCCCTATCCGCTGGCACGGCCATCAGGCGTTAAACCGTCTCTGACGTTTGATCGTTGTTAACAGATTGCATAAACATTCACCCCTTTCAGGATTAACGAGGTTACGTCATGCGTTTACCAGCCTTAGCCATCAATAACCATCAGTTCGTGTGGGTCGCCACGCTGATCCTGACGCTGCTGGGCATCGTTTCATATAACTCCATGCCACGCTCGGAAGACCCACAATTCAACTTCCCTTCCAGCCTGATTACCGTAATTTATTCGGGAACTAATCCCTTCGACATGGAAAGCCAGATTGTCGATAAGATCGAAGAAGCGCTGAACGAGTTGGATGACATCGACGATGTAAAATCCACCATTCGCGATAGCGTATCGACCACACGCATTCAATTTTTGTATGGCGCCGACCCGGACGACAAATACGAAGAAGTGGTTCGGGCGGTCAATCAGATTCGAGATCAGTTACCGGATGGCATCCAGAAGCTCGAAATCAAGCGTATTTCGCCTACGGATGTAAACATTGTTCAGCTGGCACTGAGTTCTGAAAGTGCCTCTTATCTGGAGTTAAAACAGTACGCCGAGAACCTGGAAGATCAGCTCGAAAAAATTCGTAATGTGAAAGAAAGTGAAACCTGGGCCTATCCGGAACAGCAGGTAGAAATCGCACTGGATCTTCGCAAGCTGGCCACGCTTGGCATTTCCTCCAACCAAGTATTGGATGTACTGTCAGGCAATAGCCGAAACATTCCTGCAGGCTTCATTTATTCAGGCACCGATCGCCTCACCGTCCGCACCAGTGGTCTGTACCGAACCCTCGAAGAAATTGGCCGAACACCGATTTACTCTCGTGACTATCAAGTGCTGCATCTCGAAGATATCGCCACCATTCGTCTGGCCGATGCCACGCCAAGACACATTGCCCGCTACGATGGCAAACGCAGCGTGTTTATCTCCGCAGTCCAACGCGAAGGCTCTCAAATCTTCGATGTAATGAACCAGATCCGGCAACAGGTTTCAGCGTTTGAAGCCACCCTTCCCGATACTGTTCAATTAACCTGGGTATTCGATCAGAGTGAAAGTGTGGATCGTCAGACCAACAGCTTTTTCTCAAGCTTGCTTCAGGGGATTGCGGTGGTCGGCGGCGTGCTCTTCCTGATCCTGGGTATTCGTCCGGCCGTGGTGGCCATGGTATCGATCCCCCTTTCCATTGTCATTGCCATCGGCTGGGTGGATACCGCCGGATTCGGTATTCAACAGATGACCATTGTCGGACTGATCGTCGCCTTGGGACTTCTGGTAGACAACGCCATCGTCGTTGTGGAAAACATTCAGCGCTTCCTGAAAGAGGGATACAGCCGTTTGGACGCGACACTTAAAGGCGCCTCTCAAGTGGGCTGGGCCATTACCAGCGGGACCGTCACCACCGTATTGGCATTCCTCCCCTTGTTATTATTACAGAGCGGTTCCGGCACTTTTATGCGTTCCATGCCGGTAACGGTGGTCATCACTCTGCTCTGTTCGCTGTTGTTGGCCTTAACCATCGTGCCGTTGATGGGCAAATATCTGCTAAGCCACAAAATCGGCCCCATAGCCACAACCAGTAATCGGGGCTTTGACTGGCTCAACCAGCGTATTTATGAGCCGACACTGAGATTCAGTCTGAAATACCCTTGGCTCGTACTGCTGCTATGTATTGGGTTATTTATTGGTTCGTTGAGCGTTATGAAATCTGTCGGCGTGTCGATGTTCCCGAAAGCTGACAAGCCGCAAGTGTTGGTCGATATCAAAATGCCGGTAAATGCGAGCATCGAACATTCGGATGCCATTACCCGAAAAGTCGAGCACGTCATCAACAAGCACCCGAAAGTGACTCATGTGGCGACTAACGTCGGCAACGGCAACCCACGCATCTATTACAATAAGATTCCCAAACAAGGGCTGCCTAATTACGCCCAGCTCATGGTGGAACTGGATGCGAACAGCATTCAGGAAACTTCGGCAATTACCGAAGAGTTACGGGCACTGCTGGTGAACTGGCCGGAAGCCGACATCAAAGTGGAACAGTTCCAAACCGGCCCTCCCTATGAAGCGCCCATTGCCATTCGCGTGATCAGCGACAAGCATGGCAGCATTCGTCAAATGGCGGAGCAGGTGGAAGCTACCATGCGTGGCATGGAGGGCATCATCAACATTGAGAACGCTGCCTCCGATGAGATGATTACCACCAAGATTCAGATTAAGTCGGACAAAGCCGCCTTGCTGGGCATCAACGCCTATGAAATGGATCAGGCGGTAAGGACAGCCCTCAATGGCGCCAACATCGGTGTTTTCCGGGATAACCTGGGGGAAGACTACGCCATCGTTCTCAAGAGCAATCATTACAATCACCCCAACAGCAAAGAATTTGACCGCATCATGCTGACCAGTGCCTCCGGCGCTCAGATTCCTTTGCGTCAGGTGGCCGATATTCAGCTGGAGTCCAATCAGGCCAAGTTACAGCACTATAACTTGCAGCGCATGACCTACATCACCGCCGATGTCGCCGAAGGCTATAACGTCGCGGCTGTAACTCAGGATGTAATTCAGCAATTGAATCAGCTGGATTGGCCCGCCGACGTGACCTGGAATGCCGGTGGCGAAGAAGAAAACCGTAACAAGAACTTTGCAGGATTGGCCAAAGCCCTGGTGTTGTCCTTACTCGGTATCTTTGCCGTACTGGTGCTTCAGTTCCGCTCCTTCTTACAGCCCGTGATCATTTTTATTGCTATTCCCTTTGCAATTACGGGAGCCATTCTAGGCTTGTATGTCAGCGGTTACTCATTCTCGATTGTGGCCTTTGTTGGCCTGAACAGTCTGATGGGAATTGTGGTCAATAACTCCATCATTCTGGTGGATTACGCCAATCAATTGCGCGCTCAGGGAGCCAGTATTCAGGAAGCCATTTCAGAATCCTCAGCCACCCGGTTAATGCCCATTGTACTGACCACCTTAACCACCGTCGGCGGTCTGTTACCTCTGACCATTCAAGGCGGTGTGCTTTGGGCACCTTTAGGTTGGACCATCATCGGTGGATTAGCCGTCTCTACCCTACTGACACTGATATTGGTCCCCGTGTTATACAAGCTACTGACCAGGGATTAGATGACCATTGAAGGTGGCTAATCTGACCTCAGAATAAGCCGCTGCAACCGGTTCTTGCACTGGATCTCTGCCTAAACAAGGCTATGGTTAATGGATAAGGCTTTTTCCGCGTTTCCAGCTAACCTCTCTGTGCGAGAACCTGCTATCAATGTTATCCACGCTAGGCAAACAACTGACTCATTTTATGGGCCGACTGCCCTATATTAAAAAGTTCATTGCCTTGATCGTGGTGTTCTTAATTCCTCTCGTGGTGTGCTGTTCATTTCTGTTATCGGAGTTTTATCAACGCATTACATTCACTCAGCTTGAAATTCAGGGGGCAGAATATCTACAAGGGTTGTCCGGCTTCAAACACGCCCTCTATCTGGTCGAATCCAATCATAAAGGTAAGATACTCAGAAACAGCTCCGATCCGGCCTATGATCCGAAGACGCTCGACACACTCATTCAAACTGCATCGCAACGCCTGCAGGAAGCACTTGAGTTAGACAATAACTATGGTGATCAATTAGATACCCAAGAAGAGCTTCAGGAAATCCAGAAACTCTGGCACATCGCCAAAGCGTATTTGGGTGAATCAGATAATCAAACCGACTGGCAACGCTCTTACACCTATGAGCTCAACCGAAAACTCGAATCCCTGACCCGGAAAGTAGGAGACTCTTCCAATCTGATCCTTGACCCGGATCTGGACACCTACTACCTCATGGACACCATTCTGATCACCTTGCATGACCTGCAAAACACCTTGATCCAGATTGAGCGGGCGTTTTATCTCCAACCGGACATGCTCCAACAGACCATCTCTGCCCCGTCTTATGCCTATCAAAAACTGCAGGAAAAAATCATCCTGCTCAGGGAGATCAAACTCCGATTGATTCGCAATCTATATACCGCCTTTAAGAAATCGCCCAATCAGAACACGGAACAAACTCTCGCCCCGGTATTGAAAGAACTGAATCATGCAACCCAAATGCTGATCATCCAGATTCAGAGCGACAATCAAAACACGCTACTGAACAACAAAACGGTCATTACTAATCTGCAGAAAACCATTGCCAAATCTTATGAACTCTGGGATCTCACCAACAACCAGCTTAGTGCCAAGCTGAAACAACGGATCTCTGGCATCCAGCAGAAAATTGCCATTTTTTCAGTGATCACCTTGTTAGCTCTGCTGCTCGCCGTGGCCTTAATTTATGGTTTCTATCAGTCTGTGATCAAAACGGTATTGCTGCTCGATGAATCCACCACAAAACTCCTGAAAGGAAACCTTAACCAGTCCTTACATATCCACACCAAAGATGAACTTAGCGTCATAGTAAAAGCGTTCAATCAAATCATGGAGCAACTGAGAACCGAATGCTCGAAAGCGGTCAATGAAACCGAACGTGCGCGAAAAGCCGTCCTGTATGCCCAGGCTCAAGAAGAAAAATCACGAACCCTTGCTCTGATTGCCAGCCGAACCACAAACGGCGTCATCATTACTGATGCGAATGGGTATATTGAATGGGTCAATGACGGTTTTGAACGCATCTCTGGCTATTCGTTGCATGAAGTCAAAGGCAGGAAGCCCGGTGATTTCCTGCAAGGCGAAGAAACCAGTCAGGCAACCATTGAGTTTTTACGAAGAAAAATCAACGCCCAATCGGGGGTTCAAGCCGATCTCATCAATTACACCAAAGACGGAACGCCCTACTGGATTCATCTCGACATCCAGCCGTTATTTGATCATACAGGCCAACTGACTCAGTTCATGGCCATTGAAACGGACATCACGGAGCGCAAACAGATTGAACAGGCGCTGCAAAAAAGTGAAAAGTTATTCAAGGGCATCTTCAACTCGGCCCCTGATTGTGTACTCGGTGTCGATCAGAACAACCGTATTTTGTTTGTAAACCCCGCCACAGACGTATTGTTTGGCTACCACCCAGGGGAATTAATTGAACACCAGTTAGATAAACTGTTACCTAATTCAAGTCGCACTCATCACTGGAAATTCATGAAAGCGTTTGCCGAAGGTAAAGAACCGCGCTTACACATGACCAACCGCCAAGTGAATGCCAAGAAAAAAGACGGCTCTGAATTCCCCATCGAAGTCTCCATTTCCAAAGTCCAGCTAGACAACGAAGTTATTTTCACCGCCATTCTCCGGGACGTCACGCAACAACGGGAGTATGAAAAACGCCTACAGGATGCACTCGCCTTAACCAAGAGTATCCTTGACGCATCAACCTTGGTCGCCATGATTGCGACCGATCAGGAAGGCACTATTACGGTCTTTAACTCCGGAGCAGAACACATGCTCGGTTATAAGGCAGAGGAATTTGTGGGTCAAAGAAGCCCTGCCATATTGCACCTGGAAGACGAAGTTATTCAACGGAGTCAGGAATTAACAGAGCAATTAGGAGTACCGATTGAAGGCTTCGAAACTTTTGTCGCTCTGGCCCGTCGAGGCAAATACGAAGAGCGGGAATGGACCTATGTGAAAAAGAACGGCGACCACATTACCGTCAGTCTCAGTATCACCGCCATTCAAGACGCCGAAGGAGAGATCACCGGCTTCCTCGGCATTGCCAAAGACATCACCGAAAATCGTCGGACCCTTAAACGGTTAGAAGAAGAGACGCTGCGAGCCAGTCAATTGGCAGAACAAGCCCAGGCGGCAAACATTGCCAAGAGCCAGTTCCTGGCCAACATGAGCCATGAGATCCGAACCCCCATGAATGGGGTACTTGGCATGAGTCAACTGCTCAAACTCACTGAACTGACCCCAAAACAACAAGAGTATCTGGATGCCATTCAATCTTCGGGCGAAATGTTACTGACGGTACTGAATGACATTCTCGATTTCTCCAAGATCGAAGCCGGTAAGCTCACCATTGAAGCAATCGAGTTTGATCTCTTTAGAGAAATTAAGCACATCACCAAGCTCTTCAACAGCCTGGCAGAAAAGAAAGGGCTGGAACTTATTCTCAACCTACCCGTCTCCGGCCCCCGTGCATTCAAAGGCGATGAAGTTCGTATAAAACAAGTCCTGACGAACTTAATCAGCAACGCCATTAAATTCACCTCCGAAGGCCATGTTTTGGTGCAGGTTGAAACCACACCTACAAACAATCATAGCCATAGCATCGCAATCAAAGTGCAAGACACAGGCATTGGTATTCCGGCGGACAAAGTCGGTCAGTTATTTCAGGAGTTCACGCAAGTAGACGCCTCAACCACCCGAAAATACGGCGGTACCGGCCTGGGGTTATCCATTTCACACAAGTTGATTTCGCTGATGGGTGGCAGCATGGAGGTGACATCGGAAGAAGGCCAGGGAAGTTGTTTCTCATTTAAACTTCAGCTCCCAGCCGTCACGGTGAATCAATCTCATCCACCCAAAGAGCTTTCCAAAGTTCGGGCTCTGGTGGTCGACGATAATCCCATGAATCTTCAGGTTCTGGGGGATCAACTAAGACATTGGAATCTCAAGGTCAGCTTACTGCAAACCCCGGAACACTTTTTTACGCACTATCAGGCCAGTGAATTTGATGTGCTGATTCTCGACCACCTCATGCCCATTGTGAGTGGTTTGGACATACTTCAAAAAGTCAGAGAGAGTCTTCCCGCGATCCCGATTATCCTGATCTCATCCGTTGATATGAATAGCGAAATTCAGGCCCTCAATATGGATCCTCACTTCAGCTACCTACCGAAACCCATCGACCCGGACCATCTTTACGAGTGCTTAATCCACTTGCTCTCAGCAACAGAAGAAAAAACAGAGATCAAACACAAGAACACTGATACAAACGCCAAAGGCACTCATACAAACGCCAAAGGGACTAATACAAACGCCAAAGGGACTAATACAAACCCCACAGACATGAATACAAGTCTCGAAGACACCCGTAACAACGCCAAAAAATCAGTGGATACCAATGCCTTTGAATTTACCCGTTTCTCAGGTCACGTACTCTTGGTAGAAGACACACCGATTAACCAGATGCTCGGCCTGGAAATTTTGAATAACTTTGGAGTTACCGTCGATCTGGCAGAGAACGGCCAGGAAGCCCTGGACAAGATTACCAATACGAATTACGACCTGGTGTTCATGGATTGCTTAATGCCTGTGATGGATGGTTACCAGAGCACCCGACAAGTTCGGATCGCCGAAGCAGAGTCAGATCGTCACACCCCCATCTGTGCTCTCACCGCCAATGCCTTACAAGACGCCAAGTACAAATGCCAGGCAGCCGGAATGGACGACTTTGTCAGCAAACCGTTCAAACCCCAGGAACTAGTGACTGTGCTCAATAAGTGGCTTCCCACCACCGCGCAATAATTGACTTAAACTATAGATTCCATTTGTATTATTAATTTTATAAATACAGTTTTTTCTCAGATACTGAACCCATCGCAACTCAACAACTTGATTCAACCGATTTTTAATCGATGTTCAATCGAACAAATGACAGTATCTGGAGAACACCATGACCGCTATTACCAATAAAGAAGGGCAGACCATTCCGGACGTAACCTTTGCTGTGAGAACGGGTGATGAATGGCAACACTTGAATAGCCAGGATTTGTTTTCTGGTAAAACCGTTATTGTCTTCTCACTGCCAGGTGCCTTTACCCCGACTTGTTCATCAACACACCTACCGAGATATAACGAACTGGAGTCTGTTTTCAAAGCCAATGGTGTCGATGACATTATCTGTGTCTCGGTGAATGATACCTTTGTGATGAATGCCTGGGCAGCCAGTCAAGAGGCCGATCAAATCACCATGCTTCCGGATGGTAATGGCGACTTTACCAAAGGCATGGGCATGTTAGTCGATAAGCGGGACTTAGGCTTCGGTCAGCGAAGCTGGCGCTACAGCATGTTGGTAAAAGACGGAGTCATCGAAAAAATGTTTATTGAACCAAATAAACCGGGCGATCCGTTTGAAGTATCCGATGCAGACACCATGCTGAACTACATTAACGCGGAAGCCAGATTACCCGAATCAGTGACCGTCATTTCAAAACCGGGTTGCCCTTACTGCACCCGAGCCAAACAATTGTTAGCAGACAACGATTTGGTATTTGAAGAAATTGTACTGGGTCGGGATGCATCCATCACCAGTGTCCGGGCGATGACAGGTCAGGAAACCGCACCTCAAGTATTTATCGGTGGCCAATACATTGGTGGCAGTGAAGCATTAGAAGCCTTTATCGCCAACCGATAGCGTCTGTACAGTTCCAACCTCACAATGTTGAACCAAAGCTGAGGTTGGAACACCTCTAACATCCGAACAAACATGTACCGATCATCGAAATATTGTTACCGGCATCTTAGTTTTGAGTGACACTTCAAATATCTGACTATAATTCATACAAAAATCTCACATCAACTGGCTTGAACTGAGCAGATTTTATGCATTATTAACAAGCAATGCGTTTGTCAATATCTTTATCAATATAAATTGATGCTTTTTTTGATAGTTACAACGAATATCATAACCATTTGATTTTAAAGACTTTTTAAAATACGTCTATTTTAGCATCTATTTTCCGAACCCAAGATAATACGGGCGTTTGAGGTAGTTTCGAATAACTTACACACAAAGTTATCCACAGACTTTGTGTATAACCTGAAAACTTCATTTAAAAGTAAGTTATTAGAGGTATTTGTTAAGAGCGAATGATCTCAACACGTCATCCCACAGTACCTAAAAGCATCCCTTTGCCTATCCCATAGGATCGACTACTCTTTTCTCTGCAAAGATAAAAATAATGCGCTTTGATTAGGAGAGATACATGGATATTAAACTCATACTTGCAACGCTTGCTCTTGCCACTGCCACATCCGCAGTCCAGGCTGCAGACATCAACGCAGGAAAAGCAAAAGCGGCCGTGTGTGCTTCTTGCCACGGAGCGGACGGTCATGCTTCCATTCCGACCTATCCAAATCTGGCAGGTCAAAATGCCGGATACATTGAAGCCGCTTTACTGGCTTATAAAGCCGGCCAACGAACCAGCCCTCAAGCGGCGATTATGAAAAGCATGGCGATGCCGCTGAACGAGCAGGACATTAAAAATCTCGCCGCCTATTACAGCAGTCTAAAATAACCGAAGTGCTCAAAATGGCCTAAGCGCTGTTTTCTAACAATCCGGGGATCGTGACCGTTATTGATACACGGCTTGGAGAAACCCCAGAGAAGAAATGTAATCAGAAAGAAAGTTTCACATCGACTGGTCGTATCACATCGACTGGTCGTATCACAGTGATTGCAGTATCACAGTGATTGCAGTATCACGGTAGGTGGCAGGTTCTAACTTTCGCCACCCTCCAAGATCAGCTCCTGTAATGCATTTTCCAGAAGCTCAAAGTCTATGGGCTTGGTGTAAACCAACTCAATGCCCGCATATTCACACGCCTGTTGAGTCTCATATCGACCATCTGCGGTCACAACGATAATAGGAATATGACGTACCAGATCGTTATTATTCAACAGGATGGACAACTCCAGGCCATCCATGTCCGGCAGACTCATATCCATAAGGATGATGTCAGGTAATGACTTTTGGGCCAACTGAAGCGCTTCTCGCCCACTTCGGGCAATACTCATCAACCACCCTTCATGCCTTCGGGCAAAACTCTGCATCAGGGCAATATTACTGTCGTCATTTTCGACGTACATAATATGCATTTCCTGGACAGAAACGGGCGCTTTGGGGGAGTAATTAAAGTAATCCGTCCCACTCTCTGTCAACGAATCAGCCAAAGGCAAGATGATATCAAAGCGGCAACCTTCATTTTCGCGACTGCCGAACTCAATCCGCCCCCCCATATCGTCCACCAAGCGCCGTGACAGTACCAAACCAATGCCAGTACCGGGAATACTGGACGTTTCATAGCCCAGCCGATTAAAAGGCTTAAACAGATAACTCTGCTTATCGATAGGAATACCTACCCCCGAATCAAGCACTCTGACCCGGACTTCACGTGAGCCCAACCGAGTGACGGAAATGTCGATACGACCATAATCCCGGTTGTACTTGATCGCGTTATCTACAAAGTTTAAGAAAATCTGCTTTAATCGGGTTCGATCTGCAAACACCCTCACTTCTTCTGGCGGGAATGAGGTAACCAGTTCCAGTTCCTTGTCAGAGATTTTAAGAGACGATAGCTGAAGGACCTCTTTGATCGCTGAGACCAGATCCGTTTTGACCGGTGCTTGTCTTAGATGCCCTGATTCAATCCGGGCTAAATCAAGAATGTCTTCGATCAGACTTTTCAGGTGCTGACCTGCATTGAAGATATAATCCAACGATTCCAGTTGATCCGGTGAAAGTGACGTATCTTCTCTTAGCAATTGAGTGAAACCTAACACGGAATTTAAAGGAGTACGCAACTCATGGCTCATATTGGCTAAAAACTCGGTCTTCGCACGATTTGCCAGTTCCGCGCGTTTGCTTTCTCTTAGAAGCCGAACCTTGGATCGCTTCAGCTCAGTAATATCCAAAGAAAATGACGTAACAAACTCCACCTGGCCGTGATCGTTATAAATCGGAGAAAACTGGGTATCAAAAAATCGACCTTTAAACGCATGCGTAAAACGCTCGGCTCCTTCATTGGAAAATACGGCCTGAATCTGTTGTTCTTGCTGAAATGCACCATCGCCTGCAAACAGATCGGCCCACCCCAAGCCCATCACGGTATGTGCATCCGGCACACCAAATAACTCCACCGCCGCATGGTTTGCTACCAAAATACGACCCGCTTGGTTAAACACTAAAATCACGGCCTCAGGCGAATTCAGTACCCCGTCCAATAAGGTTTCATGCCTCAGTCTGAGGTCAGGTTCATGGGATTGATGCGTTTGAGAAGGAGAAGAAAAGTTCAGTGAGGAGATATTCTGAAATGACAGAGAGGCAGAAGGAAGCGCCTGAACCAAGCATGTGAAAAGCGTTTGATCATTAACACTACAACGTCCCCACACCACGCGAATGGGATACATACGTCCATTCTTGTGTAAGCCCTGCGCTTTTTGGTCATCAATGCCCTCAGGAAAACGTCCTTCGTTAGAACAAGACACCACAATATCGGACGGCTGCTTATCGGAGGCCAAGAATATTAAGCCATTGATTGATTGGCCTTCCAGCTCAGAGGATGACCAACCAAAGAGTCCTTCTACTGCACTGTTTGAGATAACAATAACACCCAACTGATTCACCACAATCAGCGGGTTAGTCATCGTTTCCAAAACGGCTTGGAATACGCTGCCTTGGGAATCCATTTCAAAGCACCTAAAGTCGATCAATTACTCATCGAAGAGTAATTGAGATTAGTCATCCAGAGCTTTTCTAAGCGTTGTGGACGCTTCAATCAACTCTCGTTCAATATCGTCCGTTTCTTCATAGAGCTCATACAATTTCTGATGCTGCTCCGCGACCTTTCCAATCAAGGTGGTTTCTTGCTCCTGAGATAACCCCATCACCATCATGCATTCTTCCACTTCATGCATCATATTGGTTAAGCGTTCTTTCATTGAGTCAGAAAACGAGCTAAACCGTCGATCAATCTTGGTCACACTGTCATTGATCAAGCCAATACCGGATTCCAGCAATTTCTGCTTACGTCTCTCAGCCAGACGATCGGTATCCAGGCTTTTAATTTTTTCTTCTACAACCGTCACCGCAATGGCCAGATGGTCTCGCAGCCGACCAAGCACCGCATCATCATTTGGCATATTTTTAATCAAGATTGAGGCGTGTTCAGAATTGAACATATAGAGGTGCTTATGAGCCACAATTCGTTCTGCATTGGTAGTCTGCTCAAACAGCGCCTTTTCCAACGGGCTGACCACCCCGGAAAGCGCAAAAAACTGGTGTCCAATGATGTCACTACGAAATGAAACCACCCCCGATAATTGAAACGCCTTCAGCATATTCAGCAAGCATTGGGCGACTTCGTTATAGTCTGAAGTTTGTAAGGACTGTATCAGGAACTCCAGGACACGTCCCATTTCGCTGGAATTGGACATGGCAGTAAACGCAGCTGCTTGCGCCATATCCGCATGAGCCTTGGCATTTACTATCTTCTGACGTACAAGTGAGTTAGCGCCGACTTTGGCACGTAGTTCTGAAGGGTTAAACGGCTTGCAGACATAGTCATCCCCGCCTGCGTCATACCCTTCCAATCGTTCATCCAGAGTCGTTAAGGCAGAAACAAAAATGACACCGATATTGTCTTTGGAGGTATCTTCTCTGAGGGCTCGGCAGAATTCATAACCATTCTGCCCGGGCATATTAACATCCAGTAATATGACATCCGGACAAAACTCTTCCACCTTCACCCAACCTTCTTCTGCGTTCATCGCCAGATCCAACTCAAAGTGTGGCGACAGCACTTTATTGATCAATGCTTGGTTAGGAGGGGTATCGTCAATAGAAAGCACTTTTACCGTCACAAGAAACCTCGATTTAATACAGCAAATAGATATTAAGTATGAGCCAAGTCTGCAATAGCTCAAGCTGCTGTTTCTCGTAAATTTTCTATTTCTTTGTGAGATATATCCTAAGATGACGACATCAGTTGTCTTAATCCATTCAATAGGTATCGGAGTACAGGGTCAGACATAAAAAAAGCGGGCATTAGCCCGCTTATTGAAGGTTCGACCAGTTATAGGCGGAACACCTTCACATAATCTTTCTTATCAAATCCGGCAAGTTTCTGTTCGCCAACTACCAGATAAGGAATACCTTCGCCACCAGCGGCTTCAAAACGATCAATATTGTCGTCTGATTTATCTAAATCCAGTTCAGTAAATTTAATGTCATTTTCATTCAAAAACTGTTTGGCTTTTTTGCAGTAACCGCACCACTCCGCAGAAAACAGAATGACTTCGCTTTCGACCTGTACAGTTTTGGCTTGTAAAGGCTCTTGCGCCATACCATGCACTGAAAACAGAACACTCATCATCGCTACAACTTTAATCAATCGATTTAAAACGTACTGCGTCATCTACTACTCACCCTGCGAATTTCAAGATGAGCAAACTGTACATTTTTTAACCAACCTGTACATCAGTTTTTTTGTAACAGATGTAACAATTGGTTAAAAAAAACCACCGGTGTTATGGCCGGTGGTTTATTGATGCAGAGATGAAAAATCTCTGTCTAATAAGTGCAGACTACTGCATGCAATCCAAATCACGTTTACGATCTGCTTTTTTCACGTATTTGCATGTTGGTGTTGCTTGATCCACAGAGGTAAAGCCTGGTTGTTGCACTTCTTGTGCAACTGAAAAAGTTGCGAATGAAGCAAGCACGATAGTACAAAGAGCCGAAGTAATGGTTTTCATAATTTCCCCCTAACCTTACAAGTGTTGTGTCCATCATTGTTATGAACTTTCAAAAAGTTAGAGGGAAATGACGCGGCATAGTTCAGAGAGCGCTAAGATCATTTGTTCATATATTAATCAACTTAAAGTCTAATAAAATATGGAACCAAGTGTTTCGATTCTCGACTAATTCGCTCTCTTTTATTCGCCCGGTTTCGTCTTCACTCGCTCAACAGCATCCAACCAACCCTGATAAAGAGTACTGCGTTGATCTTCTTCCATCGACACATCAAATGCACGCTCACAGAACCACAATTCACTGATCTGCTCTAAGGATTCAAAAATCCCCACCTGCATACCGGCTAAATAAGCAACACCTAATGCTGTGGTTTCCGTGATCTCAGGGCGCTCAACCCGAGCATCGAGAATGTCCGACAAGAACTGAACCAACCAGTTGTTCTTCACCATGCCGCCATCGACACGCAACGTGGTCGGTTTGGCTGCACCATCGGCTTCCATCGCCTTCATCAAATCTTTGGTTTGATAACATACGGATTGCAAGCCGGCCGCAACAATTTCAGCAATACCGGTATCCCGAGTCAGACCAAAAATTGCGCCGCGCGCA
The DNA here is from genome assembly GCF_030159995.1 of Litoribrevibacter albus. Taxonomy (NCBI): domain Bacteria; kingdom Pseudomonadati; phylum Pseudomonadota; class Gammaproteobacteria; order Oceanospirillales; family Oceanospirillaceae; genus Litoribrevibacter; species Litoribrevibacter albus. The sequence goes on from NZ_BSNM01000016.1 coordinate 246,740, forward strand.
TTTGGGTCCCAGTAAGGCGCGCCCAAACCAGTAAACGCCGGAACCAGATAGGCAGCCGACTCGGCATTGGCCTTTTCCGCCAAGGCTTCGGTTTCACGAGCATGCTCAATTAAACGGAGGCCATCACGAAGCCACTGAACCGCAGCGCCAGCAATGAAAATACTGCCCTCAATCGCGTAGGTCACTTCGCCATTCAAACGGTAGCCAACGGTGGTCAGTAATCGGTTTTCTGACTTAACGGCTTTGTTACCAGTATTCAACACCAGGAAGCACCCGGTGCCATAGGTACTTTTCGCCATACCCGGTTCAAAACACGCCTGACCAAACAAAGCGGCTTGCTGATCGCCAGCCATCCCAGTCACCGCAATCTCACCGCCAAACAAGTTGGCAGAGGTGTTGCCAAAGTCAGCACTGCAGTCCATCACTTCCGGTAATAGCTGAGCAGGAATATCAAACAGCTCTAACAGTTCCGAATCCCACTCTTGGGTATGAATGTTCAACAACATGGTACGAGAGGCGTTGGTGGCATCGGTTTTATGAGACTCGCCTTCAGTCAATCGCCACAGTAAGAAACAGTCAATAGTTCCGAACAGCAACTCACCGGCCTCTGCTTTCTCACGAGCTCCTTCCACATTATCCAGAATCCAACGAATCTTGGTGGCCGAGAAATACGGATCGATTAACAGTCCGGTTTTCTCAACAATTCGTTCTTCATGCCCCTGCTGGCGAATCGTTTCACAGAAGTCCGCTGTTCTTCGATCTTGCCAAACAATCGCGTTATAAATTGGCTCGCCGGTTTTTTTATCCCAAACAACCGTTGTTTCACGCTGATTAGTAATACCGATAGCAGCAATATCAGACGCAGATAAACGACCTTTCTTTAGAGCTCCGCGACACACACTTAACGTGGTTTGCCAAATTTCTTCCGGGTTGTGCTCAACCCAGCCATCGTGAGGAAAGATTTGATTAAACTCTTGCTGATCACTCCACAGCGGACGGCCTTTATGATCAAAAACGATGGCACGAGAACTGGTCGTGCCTTGATCGATGGCCAGAATATATTGAGACATGGGCGTTCCTTTTCACTTTCTGCAAAGAGAGTAGTTCTTTATTATTGTATGTAATTTCAGATGCATCGCATCTTAACTAATATTTTCGTTTGCGAACATAATACTTCATAATAACGAAAAAAACGCGCATCCACTCGCATATTTCGAACAAGTAGAAGTCTTACAAGGGTCTATGAATGGCAAAACAGTCACGACACGAACTCATCCTGAAACTGGTAGCAGAACATGGCTACATCAGTAACGAAGAGCTTGCCAGTCGCTGCCAGGTTACCCCCCAAACCATTCGCAGAGATCTCAACGAACTGGCCGACAATCAACAGCTGTCACGCCATCACGGTGGTGCCGGTACCAACACCAGCATTGCCAATGCCGCTTACTCACAGCGTCGAGTGATGCAGCATGAGCAAAAGGCGCGTATCGCACAACGCATCGCACAGCAAGTCCCGAACTTCTCCTCGCTGTTTATTAACATTGGTACCACCACCGAAGAAGTGGCCAAAGCCCTGCTCAATCATACCGGCCTACAGATCATTACCAACAACCTTAATGTCGCCAATATTCTCAGTGCCAAAGAGGATTTTGATGTACTTGTAGCCGGTGGCACTGTACGTAAAGACGGCGGCATCGTTGGTCAAGGCACCGAAGATTTCATAAACCAGTTCAAGGTCGATTTCGGCATCGTTGGCATCAGTGGTATTGATGAAGACGGTTCGTTACTGGATTACGACTACCGCGAAGTTCGAGTCTCGCAAGCCATCATCAAGAATTCCCGGCAAGTGCTTTTAGCCGCCGATCATACCAAGTTTGGCCGCAACGCCACTATTCGCCTGGGCAACATCACGGATGCGCACCAGGTCTACACAGATCAAGCCACACCCACAAAGATCAAAGCACTATTGGATGAACATCAGGTCAATCTGATCATCTGCTGATCAACCTAGAGATCCAACACCGTTTTCTAAATCTGATCTTTATTTCAAATAACCCGATTCTTTCATGAATAAGTTTCGGTTTCGTCAAATTCGTCGCATAAATGTTCGCTTACGAATATTTATGTTTGCTTTCGAATATAAATTTGATTATTATCATCAAAAAACAACACATACGAACATAAAGAACCTTCTTATGAACACTCAAACCTTCGATTTGGTCATTGTTGGCGGCGGTATTAACGGCGCAGGTATTGCGGCAGATGCAGCGGGTCGTGGACTCTCTGTGTATCTTTGCGAACAAAAAGACTTTGCCTCTGCAACGTCTTCAGCAAGCAGTAAGTTGATCCACGGGGGTTTGCGTTATCTGGAACATTACGAATTCCGGTTGGTAAAAGAAGCTCTCAAAGAACGCGAAGTGCTACTGGAGATCGCTCCACATCTAGTAAAACCGATGCGCTTTATTCTTCCGCACCAACCACACCTTCGCCCAGCCTGGATGATCCGCAGTGGCTTGTTCCTATACGATCACTTGGGTAAACGCGAAAAGTTGCAGGGTTCTCATAAGGTTAAGTTCCGTGGTGAATCGTCGTTAGACGATAAAATCAAAAAAGGATTTGAATACGCCGATTGCTGGGTGGATGACGCACGACTTGTGATCACCAACCTGCTGTCTGCTCAAGAAAACGGTGCGGTTATTCGTAATCACACCAAGTGTATCGATGCCAAACGCGAGGATGGATATTGGCATTGCGTCATGGAAGACACCCCTTTCGGAGGCGGTGAACGCAAACGTTACACCGTCAAAGCGAAAGCCTTAGTCAACGCTGCAGGCCCTTGGGTCGCCAGCTTCATCAAAGACCAGGTGGAAACCAAATCTCCTTACGGCATTCGCTTAATTAAAGGCAGCCACATTGTCGTACCTCGTATTCATAAAGGGGACGAAGCCTTTATTCTTCAAAACGAAGATCAACGAATCGTGTTTGTGATTCCCTACCTTGAGAAGTTCTCTCTGATCGGAACCACCGATGTTGAGTACAAGGGCGATCCGGGTAAAGTCGCTATTTCAGCCGAAGAAGTAGACTACTTGTTGACGGTCACCAACAAGCACTTCAAACATCAGTTAACTCCGGCGGATTTAATCTGGACCTACTCGGGTGTACGTCCACTGTGCGACGATGAATCAGACAACCCGTCGGCGATTACCCGTGACTATACGCTTGCCATGACGCAACCGGAAAGCGCGCCATTATTGTCTGTGTTTGGCGGGAAAATCACCACATACCGCAAACTCGCAGAAGCCGCGATGACGAAGCTTGGTGATTACTTCCCGGAAATGGGCGAGGCCTGGACGAAACAAAAAGCCTTGCCTGGGGGCGACTTCCCTCACGGTAAAGCACAGTTCAAGCTAATGCTGGAAGAGCGTTATCCATGGCTTCGTCAGGATACCATCAACCGTTATTCAGACGCGTATGGCACGCTGTGCATGAAGTTTCTGGACACCGTACGTTCCCCTGAAGACATGGGCACGCACTTTGGTAACGGATTGTACTCCTGTGAAGTTGATTATCTGGTGAGAAATGAGTGGGTTATTTCTGCAGAAGATCTACTGTGGCGTCGAACCAAACTAGGACTGTTCCTGGATCATCAGCAACAGAATCATTTGAATTACTATCTAGAGAAACATTACAACATTGCACCGAAATTCCAGTAATGAATCTCTGATGACACAACGCACATTCTGCCCAGTGACACTGGGTCAGAACCTAAAAAGAACAGTTACCACAGGTCATTAGACCAAACACCCAGTTTTCCCTTTTTAGACTGCTCAGGTTCCCCGGCCGAGCGGTCTTTCTTTTTTCTATGCTTTGGATTAATTCAGCACGAAAAAGAACAATTACTTGCCCTTAAAAACAGGCAAGCGCTTTTCAAGAAAGGCGTTCACTGCTTCGATATGATCTTCGGTCTGGTGCAAATGCGATTGAACCCGGGCGGACTCATCCAGTAATTCATCTAATGAGGCGGCACGAGCCAAACGCATCAATTTCTTAGTTTCCCGGACCGCCTGGGGCGGATTTGAGGCAATCCGCTTAGCCAAAACCAATGCTTCATCCATCAAGTCATCGTGCTCAACCACTTTAGACACCATACCCCACGCCAACGCCTGTTCAGCCGAGATCATATCACCGGTAAATGCCATTTCAGCCGCTCGCGCATAGCCAACAACTTTAGGCAAAAACCAGGCACCACCATCACCAGGAATTATCCCCAGCTTCACAAAACTTTCGGCGAAACAGGCGCGAGCACTGGCAATACGAATATCCGCCATCATCGCCAAGTCACATCCTGCCCCCACTGCAGCACCATTCACTGCCGCAATCACCGGCACATCCAGTGCAAAAATGGCTTTCGGGATTCGTTGAATGCCCTGACGATAATTCTCCGCCAATTCATTCGGGTCCCCGGCAAACATGCCGGACTTTTCCTTCATGTGCTGAACATTACCACCCGAAGAGAAACCTTTACCTTCCCCCGTCAGAATTAGCACACTCACCGTTGGATCTTGATTAATCGACTCACACAGCGACTCAATGGCCTCGATCATCTCGGGTTCTGAAATGGGATTTCTTAGTTCAGGTAGATTTAGACGGGCCGTTACCACCCCTCCATCCTGGGAAATAAGCAGACAACTCATAGCGATGACATTCCTCTATTAAACTCAACACACAGTGTGGACGACTACCGAGGGAACCGGGAACCAACAGGAACACGTTGAGCACTTGGAAACGCATTCAAGTGCTGCGATATTCGCCATGTGTTTAATAGAGTACGTTAGATTAGATGGACGTCAAGGCTGAAGATTAGCCTGTGATTTGTTGAACCTGAGGATCATCTTGCAGGCATTGTCTTAGCCAGCGTAACGCCTCTTCTTCTTCAGTGAAAATCTGCAATTCCAGACCAGAATCACCGAGGTATTGTTGAACTAAATGTGCCATCAGAGGAGACTCATTAACAACCGCCAACCAACGACAATTATTCTGCGCACACCAGGTAAACTGTGCTCCGATACGCTTCATAACTTCAGGCGATGCTGCTTCAAATCGCTGTAAGACTTCCATAATAGCCCAAGGGCGATCCTGGATTTTCACCACTTCCTTGGCAAACGCCAGCTCATATTCCTGAGCGCCTTCCATGTTGAAGCCACCTTGAGGGCGACAAATAAACAATTGCCCTTCTCGCGTTATATCAGTATGACCGTGCTGCTTTGCCATAAAGACCTCTTCAACTACTCCACATCATTTAAGTCAGGTGATAATCACCTACATCCACAAAGGTTATTATTCATACAACTCAAAGAGCGGGGACTTTAAGCCTTTTCACGATTACGAACAAGTTTTCTTAACGTTTCTTTACAACTCCATGACAGACGGAGACTAAAAAGCCGCACCACTTAGGATGCGGCTTTGGACGTCAGATCAGTAAATTACTGAGCTGTGAGAGGAACTTCTGTCACTGTTCCAGCATCAGAAGTAGTCTGACTCGTGCTCAAAGTGCCTGACCAAATTTCACCCGTGCCATCAGGAATATCAGATCCCTCAAAGTACCAGATGGAATTCGTCGAGAACGCTTTGAACGAAAGAAGACCAGCTTCAGCATCATAACCCACAGGCGCATATCGCTCAGTGAAGATCAGATCTTGCTCATTGATCGTCGTATCAATAACGATTTCAATGGTTCCATTTGGAATCCCATCATCCGCTGTTGAATTAATCGACCAAGTGAATTCAAAGGTCTGATCTGTATCAGTCTCAGTTTCTGCTGGCTCAAAGAATGAACCGGTGCCATCCGCATTAAACGTAACTTCATCACCATCGTCGTACCAGGTATTCGCAGTTAATACATCAGCGTCAACACCACTGACGACACCACCACACTCTTCGTCGTTCACAGATGCTTCAAACGCTTTCAGAGTGTTAGGCTCGACAGGTGCACCCAGCCCTTCAAATGCATTATCGTCCCATCCAGACTCATAGAAACAATCAACTAAGAATACGTCCTGATAAATACTGTCAAACGCATCCACGATGTTGTTTGCTGCAGTCGCATTGAATACCCACTCACCGCCTTCGTCTTCAACGGCACCCGCTTCGACAAAGACACCAGGGCGAACAAAGCCATCATGCACAGCAAAGATACGAACGGCTTCATCATCGTCCGAATCCATCTCGTCCATCAATTCCTCAGGAATCGGTAGCACAATAAGGGATTCGTCTGCACCTAAACCGGTAGGTGATGCATAAGACCATTCTGGAGTTGAACCATCTTCAGGAACAAATAACGTGGTATTACCGTCACCGTAAATAAAGAACTGCGCGGTACGCACGGTGGTCGTTGCTTGAGTTTCTTCATTGACTTCGGTGGTTTCTACCAACTCAACCAATACGTCATCGACCCAAACAGCAACCGTAGAATTAAAGATAGTGTCTGAAGTAGAAGGCGTGTCCGTCACAAGCTGAGTTAACGCAGTTGCAGGCCCTTCGGAGTTATTCACCCAAACGGTCTCACAGTTGCCACCACGGTCAGCCGCTAGCTCATTGGCGTTCCCCCAACAGCTTCCGTCGTCCTCACCTTCGTCATACCACAAGGTATAGTTATCATTAACCGCTGCAACACTGATCTTGACGCCCGTCGCACCGGCACCAAAGACAGCGTCAGAGCCAATGAAAGTAGCCAGATCTTCTTCATCCGCATTCGTCTCTAGGAAGTCTTCAATGTTCTTGCCTTCCAAATCAAGCGCCTGGAGCGTACTTACTTCAAGTTGAAGAGAGTTTACAGCCGAATCCTGTAACAACACGGTTCCTTCGGTCGTATTGACACTTACCACCTCGATGGAATCAGAACTGTTTACCCAGCCCTCAGCCGTCAGTACCAAATCGTCATCGGCATCATCAGAAGTTGGGTCAAAACTTTCGCCTTCCGTCCAATCATCTGCGTCAAAATCGTATTCATAGAAGACTTCACCCGTACTCGAAATGGCACCACGCTCCACTTCAAGCTCATCAAAGTCTTTATTGTAAGGAGAGTTATCCTGACTGAACTCCGTATCCGCCTCAGCCCAGAACCAATTCAATCCACCATTTTGAACCAAACTCGCAATAGTGGTCGTTGTCGCATTTTGAATATCGTCGATTTGTTCGTTAATGATTTCATCAACGGCATCGTTCAATACAGTTTCAAAGTTAACCGTATTACCCTCTTCATCGACAACTTCTTCACCAGATAACAAGTCTGCCAAATCGATGTTTGCATCACTCAGATAATCTTCAAGATTCAATGCTTCTAATTGCTGTTCAACATTACTGATTAACTGTTCGACAGCAGCTACTTGTCCAGGATCATCAACATCGTAAGCATCAAAACCACCATTGGTTTGAACCGTTTCCAGGAACTGCTGATAAGCGACCGTTGATTCAAGATCCACATCAATGTCTGTGGCGGTTGTCGGTGCAAACAAGGCATTTGATGAGGCAAGAGAGTCACCTGCTTCAACAATTAATTCACCATCCACATTGACTGCGATTACGCAATTCAGCTGTGGTACACCAGGCGCTTCAATCACGTAATTTCCAGAACCTGCCGGAGATTCTTCTACCTGATCTGCGGTAAGTTCAAATACTTCCACCGCATTTCCATCAGCATCAACAATCACAACTTTAAAGTTGGTCTCATCGAGACCCGTCGTATCGGCATACGCTTGAGACATCATGGAGACTAATGGATTTGTCCAATCAAAACTGGCCGATGCCAATGTCTGAGGAGCATTGCCTAAGGATACGTTGAAGGTGGTACTTTGACTTGAAGAACTTGAACTAGAGCTTGATGAATCATCGTCATCATCGAACCAATTACATCCAGTAAGTGCTGCTGATATGGCGACTGCTAAAACACCTTTTTTAAACTTATTATCTCGAATCAACTTCATGAATCTCTCCTGAGATCTATCTGTGTCCATAAAGAACGGAACTAACGTTCCAACTTTTTATGCAACTACGACCTTAAGTTACACATTAAGGTTAGACCAAGATATTTAAGATTCGAGGTAATAAGTTTTACATTTTCATACTTCTCGTAGTCAAAGTGTATCTGATCAGTAATTGTTCGTATTCGAACCTAATCAGACCACTGAAATTTCGTCTTAGCTGTCTAATTCTTTGAGGTTTTTGAAATACGCTAATGCCTCTGGATTCTTCAAAGCATCGGTATTTTTTACCGGTTCGTTATGAATCACATTACGCACCGCTAACTCAACGATTTTTCCTGAAATCGTTCGGGGGATATCCGCCACCTGAATAACCTTGGCAGGCACATGTCGTGGTGTCGTATGCTGACGAATAGTGGTTCGGATTCGCTGAACCAGTTCCTCAGTCAATTGAATGCCTTCTTTTAGCACCACGAAAAGCACCACCCGCACATCGTCCTGCCATTGTTGCCCAACTGCGATACTTTCAATGACTTCATCAACCTGTTCAACCTGGCGATAAATTTCCGCCGTGCCAATACGAACCCCGCCCGGATTAAGCACTGCGTCTGAACGACCATGAATCACCATCCCCGAGTGCGCTTGATGGTCATGACGCACTAACTCGCCGTAATCACCGTGGGCCCAAATGTTCGGCCAGGAAGCAAAGTAGGCTTTATGAAACTTGGCACCATCAGGATCATTCCAAAAACCAACCGGCATCGATGGGAACACTTTTTCACACACCAATTCGCCTTTTTCGCCAATCACCGCCTGTCCGTCATCGTCATAGATAGACACCGCCATACCCAACCCAAGGCATTGCAGTTCACCCCGCCACACAGCCAGGTTTGGATTCCCTAATACGAAGCAGGAAATAATGTCCGTCCCACCAGAAATCGAAGACAGACAGACGTCCGGCTTAATGTCCCGATACACATAGTCAAAGCTTTCGTGGGCTAACGGCGAACCTGTGGATAAGACCGCTTTCAATGAAGACAAGTCATGGCTTAGACCAGGCTTCACACCGGCCTTTTCCAACGCGGCAATGTACTTGGCAGACGTACCAAAAATCGACACGGACTCCTGCTCTGCCATATCCCATAAAACCTCAGGGCCAGGATGGAACGGCGAGCCATCAAACAACACCAGGGTGGCGCCCGTCATTAAGCTGGACACCAGCCAATTCCACATCATCCAACCACAAGTGGTGTAATAAAAGATGGTATCGCTTGGCGTCACATCCGTATGCAACATCAGTTCTTTAGCATGCTGAATCAAAGTGCCTCCGGCACTGTGAATCATGCACTTCGGCACGCCTGTGGTTCCGCTGGAATACATCACATACAAAGGATGATCGAAAGGTAATGGTTCAAAGCAAATCTCCGTGGCCTGATCATCTAGAAATTCAGACCAGATAGACACAGCGGAAAACGCACTCTTAAGATCACCAAGGTCAGCAGCACCCAACCGATCATTGAGATAACCGACTACCACCAGCCGTTCCAGAGAGGGTAAATGCTGAATAATTTCAGATACCTTGCTTAAGGAATCCAATGTCTTACCACCGTAATAATAACCATCCGTAGTGATCAGAACTTTGGGCTCAATTTGTCCAAAACGATCCAGCACCCCCTGTAAACCAAAGTCGGGGGAACAGGATGACCAAACGGCCCCCAAACTGGTCGTTGCTAACATCGCAATAACGGTTTCAGGCACATTCGGCATGAATCCGGCCACCCGATCACCAATGCTGACGCCCTGCTTTTTCAGGGCAGACGCGCATTGAGCCACTCGGCCGTATAATTCCTGATAACTGATAGACGTTCGATGACCAGCTTCATCCCGAAACACCAAGGCCGCTTTCGAGGTGTCAAACCCCTCAACCTGGCATGCCTTCAACAGGTTCTCTGCAAAGTTCATTTTGAGATCAGGGAACCAACGAGCACCCGGCATCCGCTGTGAATCTTCCAACACCACCTGACTCGCAGATAGCGCTGGCGTCAATGACGCAAACTCCCAGACAGAACGCCAGAACTCAGAAGGCTGATCGACACTCCACTGCCATAAAGATTGATAGTCCTGCTCCGGCTTACCCACCTTCGCCATAAAAGCAGACATCCGAGTCTGTTGAACTCGTTCAGCAGAGGGTGTCCAAAGAGGTTGATTAGGCTTGGCTTCAGGCATACATAGTTCCTTCGAGTGTCACGGCACATTACGTCGTCAAACAAACATTTCCAGTCACATGCTCAATCATCTAGATCAGTTTAGATGTTCCATCGTTAACCGGATTATAAACAACATTACCTTAACGTAAACGTAAAGCTAATTCCACACTTAACCCCGCCATAACACCGCCTGTCATCTTTTCCAAAATCCATTTTGCAAAATACTTGGATTCAACCTTAATTAGAGATACTTAGGTACCGAATGTAATCCCAGTACCTTGGCTTCTTAGGCATCAAACCAATGTAAGAGGCAGTTCATTTTATAGAGGACGACACACAGAAAGGATCTCTCCGGTTCTGTCTCCTCAAGCCGTATTGGAGGATCCGAGTCATGCCTGTAAGACAACTTACCGAGTATTTAGACGCAAACCGAGTGAGGTACATGGCTCACAACCATGCCCCGACATTCACAGCACAAGAAACCGCTGAAGCAACCCATATTTCCGGAAAAGAAATGGCAAAACCCATCATCATTGAAGTCGATGGTAAACATCTGATGGTCGTCACGGCGGCCTGTGAACGCATCGATTTTGATAGCCTCTCTGATGCCCTGGGTGGCGAACGAGTCAGGCTATGTCATGAAGATGAATTTGAAGATGAGTTTCCGTTTTGTGAAACCGGCAGCATGCCACCCTTTGGCAACCTCTATGGAATGCCGGTGATACTGTCGGCCTATTTATCCAGTCAGGACAGCATCAGCTTTAACGCAGGATCTCATACAGAAATTGTTCAAATGGATATGATTGATTACTGTACGTTAACCCGCCCAAGAGTCGCCCGTTTTACCATACTTCACTGATCATCTTAGAGTTTTCCAAACCAGAGAATTTACTCTGGTTTGGGCTCATGTTAGCGTTACGACTCCGTGGGTTACGTGCAAGGATCGCTCATCATGAGTTCATCAGGTATTGATATTGGTAAAGAGCAGCTCGATCATCCTCTCCGGTTGTCGATTCAACTGCATTTGGGAGAGACGGATTGCTTTGTGCTCTTCATTCGGGATCAAGTGGTACTGAACCAAGATCATTCCCCGTTCTTATCTTTGGAACAAGCTGAACCCTTGATGCAACAAGCATCGCGATTGTTCATCGGCCACACCAAAGAAACGCCCAGCGCCAATGTTTATACCTGTCGATTGCCAGAATCAACCCAGCTGCCCGACGACATGAAGACCTCTAACCTGCGCTCACTGATTTTGCTCGAACATCAGAGTTTACCGAAACTTCTCGGACGTGCCCGACAGTTGTTGGACTGGCATGAGAATCACAGATTCTGCGGTCGATGTGGCGGAAAGACCGAACAAGTGCCTCAGGAATACAGTTTCAAGTGTTCCGACTGCAGCCTGTACTTTTACCCGCGCATCTCACCGTGCGTGATCGTGTTAATCAAGCGCGGCGATCACTGCCTGTTGGCGAAAGGTGCTCATCGTTCTGCCAACTTCTACAGTACGCTGGCGGGCTTTATGGAACCGGGAGAAACGCCGGAACAAGCGGTGAAACGCGAGGTATGGGAAGAAACCGGCATCAAGGTGAAAAACGTCCGTTACTTTGGCAGCCAAAGCTGGCCCTTCCCTTCCCAGCTAATGCTTGGCTACATTGCCGACTATCGGGATGGAGACATCACCATTAACCCCGATGAAATCGAAGACGCCCAATGGTTCCACTTTGATGAGCTACCGACACACCCACCGATCACCAGTATTGCTGGACGATTGATCGAAGAAGGGGTTCGGGAATATCAGCGATCTCAGGATTAAAAGATCACGTCGTTCTGGCATGACCGACATCAGCCCAAGCAGGTCTTGGGCTGAAGTTTATTGCATTCATCAGCCTGATAAATACCTGTCAAAAACATCCTCAATTTAGTCACAAAAAGCCTCCATCGTTAGAATTCTGATACCTCCGAAAATTGGTTAACTATTCAGTCAGAATTCGATGGTATAACAACGAACTTTCTTCCTGACATTTCAACCAATAACCATCTCGACTGGTAAGCATTTCAATTAATAAACATTTCGACCAACACAACCACATTTTGGACTAAGGACAGACCATGCTGTTTTCTGTACATCATCGATCCTGCTATCGAATACTGAGTCTCGCTTCCATTCTCACTCTGACAGCCTGTGGCGGCGGAGGTGGTGGCGGTAGCTCCAATGGTACCACACCGCCCGATACAGGCGTTCCTGCTTCGGAAGCACCAGAAAACCCAATACATCAAGCCTACATTCGGGATATGGACGGAGATACAAATCAGCTGTCCGGGAATCTCCAGATTCAGTTAAATGCCGATTTCTCAGCAGAGAACAGCAATGTCGATACGGTAAACCTCTATTGGGCCACCAATACCGGAACAAAACTGGGGGCTGCATGGCTAGTATCGAACACCAATACACCGTTCCAAATATCGATTCCGGCGAATACCGAGATTCCGGTTGGCAGCGATGGTTTGCTGCTTTTCCCGGCTAATACCGTGGGTGAATCGGATACTGGAACGCGGATTCGTTTCCATGATTTCACAGGCAATGTGAACATGACCGGCCCCGGCGGCAACGAGCAACAAAGTTGGAATTACGGCACAGATCGCCCAACCATCAGCATTCGTCGTACCAATGAACAAGGCGGCTTGTGTTATCTGGATAATGGCTTGGTACAAGTCATCGACATGGCCAATGAGCGGGATACCGTTTGGGAAAATAACAGTGATCAGGCCAATACCGCCAACGATGTCTCCTTTCCTGCCTTTTCGTTCTTATGTGATGACACACCAGAGAATACTGAGCGTCCGATCCTGGCGGACAATAATGTGGATATCTACACCTATTCCACCTTAAACGATGCGATGTTTTACGGCACCTTGGCCTACGATGCCTTTCAGCGTTATTTAGGCGAACCGCCGTTGGAAGACAAGCTCAGATTGCGCGTCCATTATGGCTTGGAAACCGACACGAACGCTTTCTGGGATGGTGCCTATGCCAACTTCGCAGATGCCTATGGCTACGCCTATACCCTCGCCACACTGGACATCATCGGCCATGAAGTGGCCCACGGCGTGCTAAACAGAATCTCCAATCTGAAAGGCTTTGACACAGAACTCAGTCAGGACGCTAAAACCCTGCACGAAGCCTTCAGTGATATTTCCGGCACTATGGTCAAATACCACTTTACCAACAATGCCAATGATTGGGTGTACGGCCAGGAATCCGACGGCGGTCTTCGCTATTTAGACCGCATTAAAACCGAAACCAATGCCATCGACAGCTATCTCGACTACGACGATGCAGGCAATAACTATTACCAGAGAATCGGAATGATCTCATATCCCTTTTATCTGTTGAGCAATCAATGGGGGATCGAGAATGCCTATCAGGTCTATCTGGACTCGGCACGTACCTGCTGGCAAGCCGACACTTCGCTAACTCAAGTCGCACAATGCATTGCGGACTCTGCTGAAGCCTTAGGACACGCAAGAGGCGATGTCGAAAACGCCTTTCGCAGTGTTAAGATTCGTCTCAATGCGGCCGATGTTCTCAGCCATTTTGACTACCGTAACTATAAACTGACGTCCCATTTTACCGACAGCAGTCAAACACCGGCCGAAGTTGATCAATGGCTGTGGGACTTTGGTGATGGAACAACGTCAACAGAACAAAACCCTCAGCACAGCTACGCCGCCTCAGGGGATTACACCGTCAAACTGACCGTCAACGCCACCAATGGCAAAACCGACAACTTTACCCGCACCCTGTCAGTGACAGATCAATATTGCCCAATCCGTAACACGGTCGGCACCAATACTTTGAATCAGGTGGTCTTGGACGGGCAAGACATTGGTTACACAGCAACGGAATCCGATTACACCAACACGGTACTGACTTTAAGTGATCCAGCCAATGTCACTATTAACCTTCAGGGAGCACCGGCCGCAACTGAACGCTCGACAAGCTGGAAAATCTGGATTGATTTAAACGACGACGGAGTCTTTGGTGATGAAGCCGAAGAGTTAGTGTTTGAAAGCACCTCACCGGATGGTCAACCGTATCAATTAACAACGGCACTCGACTTGTCCGGGCTGACCAACGACGGACAACCCAAGTATATGCGGATTGCAGGCAAATATGCCTTGTTTGACCCGTGTACCGGACCAAATCTGGGTGAAGCCCTGGATTTAAGAGCGGCGTGGTAATCGACTGCCACTCTTATCCTTTATTCCTCAATAATCCTTTATTCCTCAATAATCCTTTATTCCTCAATAATCCTTTATTCCTCAATAATCCTTTATTCCTGTGCCATCTCACATGCCATCCTGCCTAACAAGCGGATGGCATTTTTAACGTCTTCGTTCCAGGGCACCGCACAGCTGATGCGTAGATAATTTTGGAAATGATCTGTCCCGGAGAACACCGCACCCGGCACAATGGTCACGCCCTCATGCAATGCTTTTTCTTGCAGCTCAACCACCCGTACATTTTCTGGCAGACACACCCACAAAATAAAGCCACCACGTGGTTCCGAAATTAACGTACCATCCGGAAAATTACACTTAATTAGCTGTTTAAAGTTATTCAGGTTTTCCTGATACGCCGCTCGTACAGTGCGTAAATGACGATCGTAATGCCCGCCTTCCAGGTAAGCATGTAATGCGAATTGCGATATGCTCGCCGCAGAGAAGGTATTGAAGGTCTGTAACCACTCCAGCTCATCGCGATAACGACCAGGAATCGTCCAGCCCACACGAAGTCCCGGTGCAATGGTCTTTGAAAACGACGAACAGTAAATCACCCGGCCATCCACATCCAAAGCTTTCATGGTATGGTTTTTTTCACCTTCAAAACCTAAGTCACCATAAATATCATCTTCGATGATTGGCACATCGTAGACTTTACAGAGCTGATAAATCTGCTTTTGCTTAAACAGCGGAATTGATGCGCCTGTCGGGTTACTGTGGCGACAGGTCAACGCTACGGCTTTTACATCCCACTGTTGTAAAGCCAGCTTCAACGCTTCAAAGCCAATACCCTCCACAGGGTCGGTCGGGATTTCAATAAGCTTTAATCCCAGAACATCCGCTAACTGGTAGAAACCGTAATAACACGGCGACTCTACAGCAACTATGTCACCAGCTTTGGTGGTCGCTCTCAACGCAATGTTCAGTGCTTCCGAACAACCATTGGTAATAATGATGTCATCGGAAGTACAGCGCACATTACTGTACCGCATACGCTGAGCAATCTGGGTACGTAATGGCTCATGACCCGGAGTGAACTGATAACTGAACACTTCACGAGAATTAAAGCGGGTTACTTTCTGAATGTAGGTTTGTAGGGCCTTGGCTGGGATGAAGTGCAGATCAGGAATCGCCGCCCCCAAATTGACCATATCGGAACGATTACAGTGCGCCAGCATATGCTGGATCATGTCACTCTTACTGCAAATACTCGGCTCACCCCCGGGAGACATTGGCGGTGGAGACAGCGGCTCATTAGCCCCCTCCCGCACATAATAGCCCGCTTGAGGTCGAGCAATTAAAAACCCTTGGTCTTCGAGCAAGGCATAGGCTTGGGTTACGGTAGAGATACTGACACTGCGCTGTTTACTCAACTTACGAACACTGGGTACTTTTTGACCAGATCCGTAGATGCCATTTTGAATATCCTCAGCAATTTCATTGGCCACGAGTTGGTACAACGTACTCTTTTCGGCTGATGAAGACATGACTGTAACCCTCAGTAATATTTAGTATCCAATAGAAAACAGCACAGATAATTTTTTATCTCACATAAGAAAAAAACCAGCTATCGCCTGTAATTACCCTCTCTAGACCTTGTTCTATAAGGCTTTGAGCAAAGTGTACACTGTTTCCTGTCATGCTCTTGAGTACAGTTTAGATGAAAAGAACCAGTACAGTTTCAAAATTTTCCCAAACTGTTATGCAAATTTAAAACTGTACTGCCTCTAACTGTACCTGTGCATTTTCTAGACAATACATCTCCATGGATCGACATCAAATTCAAGACGTCAGATCCCAATAAAAAACAATTCTTAGCAACCGACTTTTTACCGATGGCAAAGCGTACATTCAAAGCACCCCATCGTTAGACGTCATAACACTGGAGGGTTAACAATGGACTTATTAACAAGACCAACACTATCAACTGCATCCTCCTCCAGGGAGCGTGCACTGACTCACAAAGATGCTGGCACCATTAAGATGCGCCGCATGGCTGAACACGCAATTAACATTGATGCGCCAAACTACAAAGGCATTGCCAAAGGGTTTGTTGCGGTCGTGTTATTCAGCTTAACAGTGCCGATGACGAAGATTGCTTTGACCGGTTTCAGCCCCGAAGCCATTGCCGCCGTCCGCGTATTATTAGCTGGCGTCTTCAGCCTCTTTTTGATTGGCAAACTGTCCAGCCGATTGCCTACGTTGCGTGAAACCGGTGGTTTGTTAGTGGCAGGTCTTGGGATCTGTATTGGTTTTCCATACGGCATCAGCGTGGCCTTACAGCAGACCTCGGCGGTTGAAATGGGCGTCGCGCTGTCAGCACTGCCACTGTTAACCGCTATTCTGGCGGTCTTTGTTGCCAAGGAACGTCATAACGTAGGCTTCTGGATCAGCGCTTTTGCCGGATTTGCACTACTGAGCCATTACTTTACTAACGGACTGTCGGTTGATCTGCCTGCTTCGCTCTTACTGACCTTAGCGTCTGCAAGCTTTGGCTACGCCATTGGTGGACATGTAGCAAAAACACTGGGCGGATGGCAGACCATTTGCTGGATGATGATCTTGTATCTTCCAGTCTCTGGTTTGATCTTTGGCTACTATGCAATGGATGGATTCTCGTGGAATCTGGAAGCCGGCCTGGCCCTCATTTACCTGGCTCTGATCAGCCAATGGTTAGGCTTCCACTTCTGGTACGACGGCATGGCACAAGCAGGCATTGGCCGAATCAGCCAACTGCAACTGTTGCAACCGTTCTTAACATTAATCTTTGCCGCACTGTTACTGGGTGAGGCACTGGAATTGAGTCAACTTACTTACGTGTTGTTAATTGCAGCCGCAGTCTTCGGAGCGCTGAAATTCAGATAACACCTGATACTCGAAATTTAGGATAACTGCCTTGTCCTATCCCTAAGTCTCGGAGTTCTTGTCTCCCTTTGCTCGAAAGAGCGCTAAGAACTTCGATTCTCTCACTGAGAGTCTTCGGCCGGTCACTGACCGGCCTTTTTTTGTCCTGAAAACAGGCCACCGATCCCAAATTCATAAGTTTTTACACTTGATAACGCTTAAAAACTAAACCTAAAGTATTAAACAGCGTACACTTGCCTCTTTTTCGAGTATTAACTTTAAAGTTCGAACGGGATCACTATGACAGCATTACCAGTTATTGTCGGCATGGGCGGCATCAACGCATCAGGCAGAACCTCCTTTCACCAAGGCTTCCGACGCATTGTGCTTGACCAGCTCTCGCCAGAACAGCGCCAGGAAACATTTCTCGGCCTTGCCTGTTTAATGAATCTGGTCCGGTATCAAGACGGACAATTGATCGACCAGAACAACCAAGTCATAGAAGACGATCAGATCGAAGACACTTTTGGCGAACAAGTGTTAGCCGGAACATTAATTCGTAAAATCGAAAAAGAACATTTCGATCCCGATGCGACCCCTTGGCAACAAAAAATGTCGCTCTCGGCAAAGCAGGCCGATTTCAGCTTCACAGTAAAAACCAAAGACCTGCCTAGCCCGTTACCAGAGAACTGGACAGTCTCAGAAACGGTAGATGAAGAAGGTAACCCAACGGGCGTCAGTGACGTCAATGTGGCAGGCACACTGGAAGTGCTTCACGATTCAACACTCGACAACCCGATCAAAGCGGCCGGCCAATTACCAACAGGTTTTGATCCGGCCAAGTTGTATAACAGCCACCACCAACCCCGTGGACTGCAAAACGTAATCTTTGGCGCGACGGATGCGATTAAATCCACAGGCATTGATTGGCAGGATGTTCTCGATCAGGTCAGCCCGGATCAAATTGGTACCTACTCCAGCTCCACACAAGGTCAGTTGCATGCAGAAGGTCTCGGCAATGCCATGCAAGCTCGCCTGAAAGGATCTCGCGTTGGCTCTAAAAACGCCGCAATGAGTTTGAACACCGCACCGAGCGATTTCATCAACGCCTATGTCACCGGAAGCGTGGGTTCCACCATCAGTGCCACCGGTGCCTGTGCCAGCTTTCTGTACAACTTGAAAGCCGCCGCTCACGACATTCAAAGCGGAAAAATCCGTGCCGCGATCGTTGGCAACTCGGACGCACTGATCGTACCGGAAGCGGCAGAAAGCTTCGGCAACATGGGTGCCTTAGCCAACGAAAAATACCTACGCATGATCGACCAAACCGATCAGGTGGATTATCGAAAAACCAGCCGCCCGTTCGGTCAGAACTGTGGTTTCACCTTAGGTGAAGGTGCTCAATACTTCATCCTGATGGACGATACGCTGGCACTTGAATTGGGTGCAGATGTACTCGGCTCCGTCGCAGATGTCTTCGTCAACGCCGACGGTGTGAAAAAATCCATTACAGCGCCTGGTCCTGGAAACTATATTTCGATGGCAAAAGCCGTAGCCTTAGCAAAAAACATCGTGGGTGAAGAAAGCGTTCAACAACACAGTTTTGTCCTGGCACACGGTTCAAGTACACCACAGAACCGGGTCACCGAATCTCACATTTTCCATACCGTGGCGGAAACTTTTGGCATTAATGACTGGCAAGTAGCCGCGCCTAAAGCCTATCTTGGACATTCACTCGGCCCTGCCAGTGGTGACCAACTGGCCTGGGCCTTGGGCGTGTTTGCTCACGACATCATGCCGGGCATCACCACCATTAAAGAAGTTGCGGATGACGTGTTCGACGAGCACCTCACCATCCGAACGGAACACGCACCGTGTGAGCCTCAAGAAGTGGCCTTCATCAACTCCAAAGGATTTGGTGGTAACAATGCCACCGCTGTGATTCTGTCACCAAACACTACCTGGAAAATGATTGAGAAACGTCATGGCGAAGCAGCGGTTAAAGCCAAAGAGGCTCAGCGTATGCAAGTAAAACAAAACCAGGACGCGTACCGCACTGCGGCGAATTACGGTCAATTCGATCTCTTCTATCGCTACGGTGAAGGGATGATCGATGAGCAGCAAATCAAACTGTCCAAAGACTCGATGACGCTACCGGGCTATAAGAACAGTATCTCGTTGGATCTTAAAAACCCGTTCGAAGACATGTGTTAATCTAATCCACTATTGATCAGCGTCTCTGTGTTGATTGGATCCCTGGCTAGCTTAAACAATGCTTTAAGCTAGCCTCTCTATTCCCTTTCCACGTTTCATACAGCATCTCCCCTCCCGTATCGCTCTCCCTTTCGATTACATACTTTCACCAACTGAAGATTGACAACCTACACTCAGATCACTAACGTAGCTTACGCACAACCTTACAGTGTATAGTTTCTAAATAAAAAGAGTGAAAGAGGAATCATCGTGGAATTAAAAAGCTTAAAAGTAGACATCAAAGATCATATTGCCCATGTCATTCTGAACCGACCGGAAGCCCTTAATTCCATGAACATCGACTTCTGGCGTGAATTTCATGGCGTTATCGAAGAGATCGATGCACAGGCAGACGCCCGCGTGATTGTTCTTTCCTCTACAGGCAAACACTTCTGTGCCGGCATGGATTTGGCCGTATTCAGCAACCCAAAAGCCTTACCAAACAAGGGTGACCCGGCTCGAATGGCTGAAAACCTCCGCCGTTTGGTGCTAGATCTTCAGGAAGTGTTCAATGTGCTAGAACGTGCCCGTATGCCAGTACTGTCGGCCATCCACGGCGGTTGTATTGGTGGCGCGGTAGACATGATCTGTGCCACCGACAGTCGCTATTGTACCGAAGATGCGTTCTTCACCATCAAAGAAACCCAGCTCGGTATGACCGCCGACTTAGGCACCTTGCAACGCTTCCCGAAATTAGTGCCAGAAGGCATTGCCCGTGAATTGGCTTACACAGGGCGCAAATTCTCCGCTCAGGAAGCCAAAGAGATGGGCTTTGTAAATCGAGTGTTTGAGAATCAAGAAGCCATGCTCGAAGGCGTAATGGAAATCGCACAACAAATTGCCGAACAATCGCCGATGGCTGTCGCAGGCTGTAAAGAAATGATCAACTTCAGTCGCGATCATTCCGTAGAAGACAGCTTAAAGTACATGGCAACCTGGCAATCAGGCATGTTCCGCCCGAATGACATGATGAAAAGCTTCGCGGCCAGCGCCCAGAAGACCACGGCAGACTTTGATCCGATCCTGCCGAAAAAGCCGCTATTCTCAGATCTCTAAAGAGCAGCTATCAACACAAGGAATGAATCATTTCAGATCAATTAATTAGAGCACGAAACTATCTATTTTTTTGATCTGAAATTTCATTCCTAATGTCACATTTCTAGAGTTAAATACCCGAATCTTTAACTCTAGAAATGGGAACACGCCCTTGTATATCGGATTCATCATCAACGCCTGGGAAGACATCGAGCCAGGTAAAAGTGCAACCTTGTCCATCATTCAGGAATGTTTGATTCGCAAGCATAAAGTTGCGGTTTTGTATCCTCAAAACCTAACTGTACGCGAAAACGTGGTGCACGGTTTTGTGAAGATTATTCAAGGGATGGATAAGGTTCCGGACAAGTACGACAGCTTTTACAAGCGCGTAACCTTTGAAGAAAAAATGGTGCCTCTGCACGCATTTGATGCTCTATTCATTCGTAAAGATCCACCAATTGATCCTATCTTGCTGAACTTCCTGGATTCAATCAAAAACGAAACCGTAGTGCTAAACGATGTTGATGGCTTGCGTAAGGCCAGCAATAAACTTTACACCACAACATTTCATGACCCGAATAACACCTTCTTGCCGGTTACCCATGTTTCGAAGAATAAAGATTACTTGAGACGGGTGGTCAGTGAATCAGAAAAAGAAAAAATGATTCTGAAACCACTGGATGGCTCTGGTGGCCGAGGTGTGATTGTGTTGGAGAAAAACGCTCAATCCAGCATCAACTCACTTCTTGATTTCTACATTAGTGGTCAGGGCCACAGCAATTACGTGATCCTGCAAGAGTACATTGAAGGCGCTGAACACGGTGACGTTCGTGTATTAATGCTGAACGGTAAATACATTGGTGCTTATCAACGTAAGCCTGCAGACGGTGATATTCGTGCAAACATCCAACAGGGTGGTTCGGCACACAAATACACCATGACCGAAAGCCAACTGCACGTATGTAAGAAAGTCGGCCCTAAGCTGGCCGCTGACGGCCTGTTCTTTGTGGGCTTAGACATGATTGGCGATAAGATTCTGGAAGTAAACGTCTGCAACCCTGGCGGTATTACCAACATCAACCGTCTTAACAAAGTGAAATTGCAGCGTCAGGTCGTTGATGCCATTGAAGAAAAGGTCAATGAGAAACAGGAAGAACGCGCCGAGCTGGAATTCCTGATCAAACGCCTTAACGACATTCGTAACCAACACTGATTGGACATGCGCCTAAGTCGGCTCTAAGTAGTTAAGCCAAATCCAATCAAGGCACATATTTGACCACCCTCTGAGGTGGTCAAATTGTTTAAACACCCCCTCTTTTTCTCTCCCTCTTCCATTTTTGTTATCGATAAAATCATCAGTACAAGGCATTAGTTCAGCTGTTTACAGAACACTCAGAATTGGCGCTTTTGTCGTGATTTATTCAAGAATTTGACCCAGTCGATGGCCTAAAAAAAGATTTCGCTATATATGACGCATACAGGAAAGCGTACTTAAGGAAAGAGAACGCATGGATGCGAAGAAACTCATCGAAGTAAACGGTAGCAGAGGGGGGGTATACCTCTTCACTAATAGTGGAGATGCCAACCTTGGCCATAAGCAAAGCTTCACGGATGTCGATAAAGCCCGTGACTATGTTACCAAACAAATCGGCATAAATAACATCAACCCGAACCAAACCAATCTTGCGGATGTTCTTAAAGCGTTCGACAAGAACCCTCGCTATCGCCTCCAGTATGATACAAGTTCAGAAAATGGACAGAGTGAAATATTTCAACTTGTTGCTACATTGCTGGTTAACGGTGACTTGCATGTATACCTCCAGCCGCCAAAAGAACCAGTCATCCAATACGTAGAAGCCACCCAAAAGCCCGCCATTCCAAAAAAAGAGCTGCAAAAAGGTGGTCAAGCCAACGAAACCACCAACAAAGGCACCAAAGTCACCAATGCCCAGGGCACCAATGCCAGTGGACAAAACGATCAAAAGAACAGCGATAAAGAGTTATTAGGCGACCCGGTGGCAATGAGCAGCGGCGAAGAGATTCTTGAACTGCTGGACTTTGAACTGGATGGCCCAATGCCAATCCGTTGGGTTCGCAGCTACCGTTCCAGTCAGTGCCATGAGGATATCGGTCTGGGTCACGGATGGCGCAGCAACTTTCATCTTCAATTGATGGAAGTTTATGAAGAAATTGAGCAAAAAGATCCGTACAACCAGATCAATCCGAAACTGGAATCCCTACTATTCATCGATGAAGAAGGTCGTCGACTGCCTTTCCTTCCGGTAGAAAAAGGTCAAACCAGCTATCAGTTGTCCGAAGGGCTGGCCCTTCATCACGAAGCCGATGGCAGCCATCGCCTGATTAAAAATGACAACAGTCACTGGGTATTTGTACGCAGTCCAAATATTCAAAATACCTGGGTACTGGATCGGGTCAGTGACACCCACGGCAATCAACTGCGCTTTTTCTACAGCAGGAACGGTCGACTTACTCGCATCGACACCACACCGTCACGCGGCATTGAACTTTACCACGACAACAGCGGCCATTTAACTCACATTAAAGCGGTCCAACGAACCGACAAAGGCGTAGTCCACCACCCTGAAACGCTGGCGGAATACCACTACGACGCTCATAACGATCTGGTGTCAGCAACCGATTCACGCCAACAAACCGAGCGCTACCAATACGCCGGGCATTTGTTCACTCAGCGTACTCGTGCCAGTGGCTACAATCACTATTTCGAATGGCAAGGTGACGGCCCGACTGCTCGATGCATTCGCAACTGGGGTGACGACGGCAACTACGATTACCACTTCGAATACCACGATGATGAACGCCTTGCCATCAGTACCGATGGCCGAGGCCAGGTCTGGAAATTCTGGCATGATGAAGCAGGACGTCTCATCACCAAAGAATCGCCTTCCGGCCACCGATGGCAGTACCAGTTTGATGAGCATGGTAAAAAAGTCGCAGAGATCACTCCAAATGAAGCGATCACCCGTTTCGCCTACAACGACCTTGGTCAGCTCACTGCCATCACTCAACCCGATGGCGCGACAACTCGCTACCAATACAATGGCATCGGCCAACGCATCGTCACCATTGATGCCGAAGGAAACACCTGGCGAAAAGAATACACGGTCGCCGGTCACCTGAAACAAGAGATTTACCCCAACGGAGCAACAGCCCAATTTCGATACAATGACCGCTGCCAACTTGTTGAGCGCATTCATCCCGATCAACGCACCACTCAATACTTGTGGAATGAAGACGGGCAACTGCTGGCTCAACAAACCGGCGATCAGCAAACCCGATTCAGCTACGACGAACTGGGTCGACTCAACGGTGTGCTGGATGCTCGCGGTCTGGTCATTCAATACACGCGTGACAGCAAAGGTCAACTGACGCAGGTACGTCAGTTCGAACAATCACAACCCGATAACGCTCTGGAACCAACGAAAGAGAGAACACAAAGCTATGTATATGATGACGCAGGGCGTCTGACCCACTACACAGACAGCAAAGGTCATACCCACGAATATCAGTATCAAGGGCTGTCACAGCCGGTTAAACAGATTCGGGCCGATGGCAGCTGGCTTAGCTTTGATTACGACAAAGAACGCAACCTCACCGGCATTACACGCAGCGACGGCAATCAATATCAGATTGAATACAATGGCGAAGAGCTGCCGGTAAAACTCACCGGCTTTGACGGTCGCCAGCAAACCCTGAAATACGACGGCGAAGGTCGTTTACTTGAATCCGACGACAGTGGCGAACGCGGCATTCGGATTAAACGCGATGCACAAGGCCGGGTAACGGAACATGCAGGTCGCCACCATGCCACCAAGCAAACCCAGAGCAATCATTTCCAGTACGATAAACTGGGTCGAGTCACTTACGCCACCAATGCCGACCGCAAGCTCAGATTCCAATACAGTTCGTTAGGGCAAGTTACAGAGCATTGGCAGGACCAGTGGAATATCCAGCACCAATACGATTTGGCAGGGCGCCGCACCCAAACAACCTTCCCTGATGGACAGACGGTTCAATACCGCTATGACAGCAATGGTCGATTACATCAAATCGGTCTGAACGACCAACCACTTCTTCTACGGAAGTTTGATGCACTCGGCCATGAAGTCCAACGCGAATGCAGCAATGGCGTGTTACTCACCCAACAGATCGATGCCTTTGGACGACTGACCGGACAAGCGTTTTCTTATTCGTCAGAAGCAGCACCCAACGCTGAAGACGCACTGACGGAAGAGACAACACACCGACGCGACTATCAATACGAAAACGATCAGATTGCCCAAGTCTCGGACACCCTACTGGGCAACAAAGATTATCAATACGATCAGCTGGAACAATTAACTCAGGTCGTAACCAACAGCGAAAAAGACGGCAAAACTACAGAAGAGTTTGACTGGGACAGCTTTGGTAATCCCATCGGTCCGAGCGACCAAATTCAAAACGACCGGTTAATCCAACACGGCCAACAACGCTACCGCTACGACGCTTGTGGCAACCAGGTACAAGTCACCAGCGACAATCCAGATCAGCACCAAAGCCGCGAGTTTGACGCCTTTAACCAACTTGCCCGCCTTAAACATCAAGGCAAAGTGCATCAGTACCAATACGATGCTCTCGGCCGACGCGCTTCCAAACTGACCGAACAAGGCAAGATTGACTATCTCTGGGACGGCGACCAACTGATCGGCGAACATCACAATGGCAACTTCCGCTGGTATCTCTACGAACCCGGTACCTTTCTGCCTATCGCATTAATCGAACAAGGCCGAGTGTATCACTACCACCTGGATCACCTGGGCACCCCGATCACCCTAACCGACAACCAGGGTCAGATCGCCTGGCAAGCCGACTACAGCGCTTTTGGCATCGCCAACATCGCCGTCGAACAGATCAACAACCCGATCCGCTTCCAAGGCCAATACTTCGATCAGGAAAGCGGCCTGCACTACAACCGATTCCGCTACTATGACCCGGCCATTGGCCGCTTCATCCACCAGGACCCGATTGGACTAGCGGGCGGAATTAACCATTACCAGTACGTACCGAACCCGGTGAGCTGGGTTGATCCGTTTGGGTTGAGTTGTAAGGAGTTGCCATTAGAAACTCTTAATGAAGAGAACCTATTAGGTAAGGGAGCATTTAAAGAAGCATATTCAATTAATGATGAGCAGGTTTTCCTAGTCCCAAGAAAAGATGTTATTCATGGTTCTCCTCATACATTTGAAGACTTAAAGCAAGAAGCGTTTCTACTGGAATATATAAGTAGTTTTGGAATACCAACATTAAAAATCTTTGGAACAGGCATAGTAACCTTGCCTGGTGGCGAAAAAGTAAAAGGTTTAATAGCGGAGAAAAAGTTATTTAATGGCAAAGACATTTTAGCTATCAGAAAAGGAAAGAAAGCAGATGTCAGTATGGAACAAGTTAGTCAAGCAATATCCCAGGATACATTAGATGAACTCAACAAAATGGATAGCATCATTAAAAGAGAAGACCTAGTTATCAAAGACCTCCAGATACTATATGGAGAAGATGGTAAGCCTGTTGTGGCAGATCCTCTTGATGCTTATGCTGGTAAATATGCGGAAGAAAAAGATGTTAAAATAACTATAAAAAGACTAAGAACTAACAGAGAAATGGTTGAAGATATAATAAACAATAGCTCTACTTGATATAGAAGGTTTTTATGTGTGAAGAGATCAGAAACGGCCTTACAGAAAACAAAGATATTATAAAATCCCTAAAGAGTAATAAAATCGAAAACATTCAACGAGTTTATTACAAAAGCTCATTAAAGGAATGGGAGGCAGAGAAAAAACAGAACTTAAGTACTTATTTTAATCTAGAGTGTGACACAGTTCTAATCACCTTAAGTAATGCGGATACTATTGGATTTGGTGTAGATGATGTAAAAGACTCTATTGTATCTTGGTTGGATGTACACAACGGTATTGAAGATGATACACAGTACTATTACAGAGACTGGTCATCACTACTAACTTATGATGACCCAACTTACTCAAACAAAGACAGCTGGACAGGTTTCATTGGAGAAAAGATAACTAGAATCAGAGTATTAACTATCGACCTAGGAGGTATTAAACGATTTAATGACTCTTTTCAAAGGGCAATAATTTTAGAAACAAATAAAGATCATATAATCCTATCTTTCTGCCTAAAGGGAATAGAAGGCAGCTACTTTCCAATATCAAAACTAGAAGACTTTCCACAAGAATTGATGGATAAAGCGGTGATTACCGAGTTTTAAAAGTGCTTATCTATGAATATACCTTCCCCACAGCACACCATTTCAACTCCTTCATTCCACAAAATCAGGAATTAAAACCTAAATTCAGATAATAAGTGCAACACTCATGGTTGAACTGGTGAGAAGAGACTAACTGCCTGTTGGTGGTAAGCTTTAGTCACCACAACATAAAGAAAACACCATGAGTTACAGGCAGCTAGTCGAAGGTCAACGATACCAGATTCAAGCCTATTTATCCCAGAGTTTGAGTCAGAGAAAGATTGCTGAGTTGCTGGAGGTTGATCCCAGCACCATCAGTAGAGAGTTGAAACGAAATACGGTGGGAAACGTCTATTGTCCCGGAAGAAGTGGACAGCCATTCTAAGAATGGCAAAGTCCATCACCTCACAACTAGCAAGCCTTTGTTTAAAATCTCAGTACAAACTAACAGTCACCATAAAGTCGCTCAAAAACACAGACTTCAGACATAACAAAGCCTCAGCGTGTGCCGAGTGCTTACTCTTTTTTAGGAATGTAAGTCAGGAAGTTCGCAGTCGTTGATAACCGAGCAATTGACTCGCTAGTTTCATCTTGTCAGATCCTCCCGCAAAGGTTTTGTAGGATTTCTCAAAACCCTGAGAGAGCTTCAACCATTCTTGTTGGTCCATGCAGAGCCGTTCAAGGATTGGCGACAGTGTGCTTGATAAAGCTCCGCGTTTGTCATCTCGAACAATGCGCCCTGTCCAATCCACAAGCGCAAGGTAATCTGTTAACGGGACGGGTAAACCTTTCTTGAATTCATTGTTTGGGTAGCCACGAAAAAGTGGACAGCCATTCTAAGAATGGCAAAGTCCATCACCTCTCAACCATCAGCCCCTTGTTTCAAATCTCAATAGAAATCAGCAATCTCTAGAAAATTCGTCAAAAGCACAGATTACAGACACAACAAAGCCTCAGCCTTGGATATTGCCAAGAGAAATAGCGGGAACGACTCCGCTCTTATCATCAAACACCAATGAAGCCAGCACGATACGTTTTACTATCGCTCGATTCTGTTCCACGATCGTTTCCGGCTGCTCTTCGGGCCAAAATGTATTACTGCCAATATGCTCAATAACACAAATCAGGCCGTCTAAGAACACAACCGGAAGCTCTGGTTGGTTATGTTCGAAGAGCATCTGATTGACCTGCTCTATCATGCTTGCGACCAATCGGTGGCGATGGTGATAAGCAGGGCTTTCCTTGTCAGATATTTCCCGATAAATCGGTCCAACTACAGGCCCGTAATTCCGGCACCATTCGAAATACGCATCAATGCCTTTCGATACCATGGATATTAGAGACGTATTTGTCGCCAGTATCTGCTTCGTTGTATCAATTAACGCATTGTTTGCTCTTTCTACAATGATATCGATGACTTCATAGCAGCTCTTAAATAGTCGGTAGAACAACGGTCTGGATATACCGGCAGATTCGATAATTTTAGCCACCGATGTGTCGCGATAGCCGTGTTCACTATACACAAGGCTTGCTGCACCGATCACGTGTTCTCTTAATTCTTCACCTTGTAACTGATTGCTTTTAGGCCGGCCCGCGCCCCTGTTCGCCAATGATTGGCTCACAGGTCCAATACTGCTTTTCTTCATAGATATTCCAATAAAAGAAACGATTTGACGAATGTAACACAACTGTTATATATTTCAATGAAATTAATATAACAACAGTGTTACATTTAGAGACTAACAAGATGTTTGATTATGACTATTTGATTGTAGGCTCGGGGTTTGGAGGGTCTGCATCAGCACTTCGCTTGGCGGAGAAAGGCTGGAAGATTGCTATTGCTGAACAAGGCAGACGGATTGGTCCAGAGGAGATCAAACAAGGAAAAAGAAAACTCTCGAAATTGATGTGGGCACCCAAGTTCGGGCTAAAAGGATATTTTGTTCAGCACATTTTCAAGCACGTAGGGATTATTGGTGGCGTTGGCGTCGGTGGAGGAAGCATCGTTTGGGGGGCGGTCATGCTGCCACCTAAAAAAGCCTTCTATCAAGATGCCACCCTTAAACATCTTAACTTAGATCTAGAAACTGAGTTAGCGCCACATTTGGCAACCGCATCACGCATGTTAGGCGTAACCACAAACCCCAAACAAACCCTACAAGACCGTTATCTAAAGCAAACGGCTGAACAGATGGGGGTCGCCGAAACCTTCGCATCCGTGCCGAATGCCATTTACTTCGGCTCGTCTGGCAAGAAGCATCCAGACCCTTATTTCAATGGCGAAGGTCCTGAACGCGAAGGCTGTTCATTTTGTGCAGGTTGTCTAACGGGTTGTGCAACAAATTCAAAAAACGCGTTGTATTTGAATTATTTGTACCTGGCAGAAAAACAAGGGGTGGAAATTCTACCGGAACATAAGGCGGATAAGATTGAGCCGCTACCGGAAGAGGGTTACCTTGTTTCATTGGTAGAGGCATCAAATGGTAAAAAGCTAAAACAACTCAAAGTTAAAAACGTGGTGTTATCAGCTGGCGTTGTTGGCACCTTGGATTTGTTGTTTAAGAACAAGGAAGCCTATAAAACACTGCCCAAGGTCTCAAATACCTTAGGCAAGATTGTCCGAACCAACTCTGAAGCCATCACTGCAGTATTGCACCCCCAAGGCACAGACATATCAGACGGCGCGACCATTTCCACCGATTTTCATCCTGACGCCAATACACACGCGACCCAGAATCGTATTGATGCCGGTTATCGATTCATTCGTTATTTCTACGGGCCTTTGGTGAGTGATTCCAGACCTGTCATCCGAGCCTTGAAAACCTTATTTGCCACCGTGCTTTCGCCTGCATTAATGCTTCAGAACTTATTTGCAAAACACTGGGAAAAACGTGTCAGCTTATTCACCGTCATGCAGGATCTTGATAACCATTTACAACTGACCTACCAACGCCCTTGGTGGTCCCGAACAAAACGTCTGGTGTCAAAACCGAATCCAGGCCATGAAACCCCAAGCTATTTACCAATTGCAAATACCTTAACGAAGATCTTCGCACAGCAATCCGGGGGCAAAGCTATGAATGGTTTTATGGAATCCGTCGGTGCTATGTCAACCACTGCACATGTTCTTAGTGGTTGCCCGATGGGGCATAACCAAGACGACGGTGTGATCTCGACAGATCATCAAGTACATGGTTATCCAGGATTATTTGTTGTTGATGGTTCCAGTATCCCGGCCAATATTGGCGTAAATCCAAGTTTGACGATCACCGCAATGGCAGAGCGTTTTGCGGCGAATCAACCAGAAAAACGAGGATGAAGGGTGGAAAAAGATTCACGCTGTTAGCCAGAAATATAACCAAGCTGGAAAAACCCAAGATTCAAGCCCTAAGAGAAAACCACATGCCTCACTATAACGTCCGATCAGAGAGATCATTAATCAATATATTTCCACGACTTGAACCAGTAACCGAGTTAAACGGAGTCTATCTTGCCGAACTTCCCGGACCTAAAATTCTTACGCCGTTTAAGCGGTTATTTCTGAGTGTATCCGGATTACCAGGATGGAAAGGAAAGCAATTTTTTGGTGATTACGCCTTAAATATTTTGAGCAAAAAAGGCCAAATTTATAAAGGTCCTGAAATGCGAATCCAGACTCAACCTCACAAGCTGGATGGAAAACAGGGCGCCATTGCGACCTACGACTCAACGGCTCCGCATATCTGGCAACACTGTACGGATGAATTCAGACAGATTGACCAAGACACCGTACTGGGTATGAGTCACTTTGATTTACCGGCTTTTAGAGGTCGGCCGGTGATGTTTCTTCTTCATCGCCTCCCCGATGTTCAAGGGCTTGTGTAGGCAGCCTTTCATTCCAGGAAAGTCCCTAACCCTTCGGTACTTTCCTTGTGTATATCACCCTCGCCGAAAACAGTGCGTTACGATTTATCACGACAAACACCAGATACACCGGCAGCCAAACACTTAACACACTCATTGCCTGGTTCAGCAACGGCCCTTCAAAGTGAGTGACCCAATTAATATGATCTGCAAAAGCAATCAAAAGCCCGCTGAAAATCATGAAGCTCCATCCAAAATCAAGCTGATCAGGCTCATCGGATGCTGAG
This sequence comes from Litoribrevibacter albus, assembly GCF_030159995.1. NCBI lineage: Bacteria > Pseudomonadati > Pseudomonadota > Gammaproteobacteria > Oceanospirillales > Oceanospirillaceae > Litoribrevibacter > Litoribrevibacter albus. The sequence continues at coordinate 277,761 of NZ_BSNM01000016.1, forward strand.
GTTTCAACTAAGTTGACCTTACATCGAGGGCAGAGAAAACCAGTTGGGTAACCGTGAGGATAGCCATCAATAGCGTCTTTGGTAGGAAAGAGATAAGCACAGCTGGCACATTCGTAACGTTCACGCTTGAGCATTCAATCACCTTGTTCCGTGGTTCTCGAAGATTGGAGCCATCAGTCTACAACGAAACGACTTGGCGCCCGAAGATGCAGTTAACGCTATTACAAATCACCTTTCAAAGGACAAGGAATATAAAACCAGAAAAACAGACAGAGTAAAGAAAGAATCCGTTCGCTGGGTTGATCGACCAGCGAACGTACTAGGATTAAAGAATAACTACTTTGCTAAGAACTCACCGGCTTTGTCCTGAAACGCCTTGGAGTCTCGAATTTCAGCCGCTTTCATCCAGATTTTCTCCGCCAATTCTTTATTGGCGCTAACGAATTGCTTGGAGAGCATCAGATAATAGGGTTTATCCACCAGCGGCGTTTTGATCGCTTTCAGCTGACTGTTCAGCGTTGCATCATTCGCCAGGATGTTGTCTCCATTAAGTGTCAATGCCGCTACGGCATCAACCCGACCCGATACCAGCTTCTGAAAGTTATTTAATGTTTTTGAGGACTTGGCATCCACCTGATAACCGGCTTTGGCGAGGTCATCCCCGATGGAATAGCCTGCAGGCGCAGCCACCTTACCGGTCAACCCGGAAATGGTCATTTTACCAGTCACATCAATGTTTGAATCTTTCTTCACGTAGAGCGAGTAGCTGGAAGAATGCAGTCGTAAATTCGGATCAACTGCGCCCCCCGTATGCGTCCCAGGATAATACCCGTGCTGGAGACGCTTTTCTTTAAAGCTCGCAGTAAAACAGCCTTCTGTGATGCCGTTTTCGATATTATGAAGACAACGTTGCCAAGGTGCCTGTATGTATTTAAACGAGACGTCCGGCAGTGCGTCGTCGGTCATTTTAAGTAAGATCAAATCAACCCCGGAACCGTCTTTCATGTTCCACGGGTAAGAGTCAACATTCTCGTAGGTGAACGTGACGGTCTGCTCCGCCATAACAGCTCCAGCAGACAACAACATAGACAAACCAGCCACAACCATTCGTTTCATTGTACTACCTCGTTATATCAAAATAACTTGTGCGATAATCGCTCTATTCCATGTGAGTATAGTTAAGTATTTTGACTCTGTATGAGCTGGCCGATATAGTTGTACTGTTTATTTATACAGGTTAAGTCTTCTTATGATCCTTTACATAGCCGAAAAGCCTAGTTTAGGTCGCGCTATTGCCGACGCACTCCCGAAACCACTCAAAAAACAAGACGGCTTTATCACCGCCGCCAATGGTGATGTGGTGTCGTGGTGTATTGGCCACTTATTGGAACAAGCGGAGCCGGACGCCTACGATGCAAAGTTCAAACAATGGCGGATGGAGCACCTACCTATCTTGCCAGAACAATGGCAGTTGCAACCCAAACCTAAAACACGAAAACAATTATCGGTGCTAAGAAAGCTGGTCAAGGATGCATCACAAATTGTCCACGCAGGCGACCCGGATCGAGAAGGTCAACTACTGGTTGATGAAGTGCTGAGCTATCTGAAAGTGCCTAAAACCAAACTGGCCAACACGCAGCGTTTACTGATCAATGACCTCAACTTGTCGGCCGTAAAAAGCGCGTTAACTCAGCTTAAACCCAATAAGTCCTTTGTTCCGCTATCGGTATCGGCACTGGCACGATCCCGTGCAGACTGGCTCTACGGTATCAACATGACCCGCGCTTATACCTTGCAAGGTCGAAAGTCCGGCTACAATTCAGTACTGTCTGTCGGGCGGGTCCAAACCCCCATTCTTGGGCTTGTGGTACGACGGGATCAGGAGATAGAAAACTTTGTTTCCAAACCGTTTTATGAAGTGATCGCACACTTATCCACAGCGCAAAACCAGGCATTTACTGCAAAATGGCAGCCCAGCGAGGCCTGCCAGCCCTATATGGATGAGGACGGCCGGGTACTGTCCAAAGCCCTAGCAGAAAACGTTATTCAACGCATCAGCCATCAACCGGCGACAGTGACGAATTACCAAAGCCAAGACAAACAACAAGCGCAGCCATTGCCGTATAACCTCTCTGCGCTGCAAATTGACGCCTCAAAACGATACAGTTTATCGGCTCAACAGACATTGGATGCCTGTCAGTCACTCTATGAAACACACAAGCTGATCACCTACCCTCGTTCCGACAACCGTTATTTGCCAGAGGATCATCACGCTCAGGCTCCAAACATTTTAGGTGCCTTACAGAACAATATCGAAGATCAGCAAGACGCCATTTCGAATGCCGACAGTCGCATCAAAACCAAAGCCTGGAACGATAAAAAGGTCGAAGCGCACCATGCGATCATTCCCACCGAAAAACGACTGCCGATTAACAAATTATCCACCGCTGAGCAGCAGGTCTATCGTTTGATTGCTCGCCAATATCTGGCGCTGTTTTATCCCGTTTATCGATATCAGGAACGTAAAGCTGAGATAGATATTCAACAAGGAAAATTCACCGCACAAAGCAAAGAAGATATAGATCTCGGTTGGAAGGCACTTTTCCAAGGGTCATCGAGCGATCAGCCGTCTGACAAAAAAGCCCCTCTCCCGGAGCTGGTAAAAGGACAAGCACTGCAATCTCACCAAGCGGAGCTTCAGGAGAAACACACCCAACCGCCCCAGCCTTTTACCGATGCAACCTTACTCAGTGCCATGACAGGCATCAGCCGGTATGTGAAAGATCCAGAGATCAGAAAAGTGCTGCGCGAAACAGATGGTTTGGGCACCGAAGCGACACGAGCGTCCATCATCGAACTGCTCTTTAAGCGAAAATTTCTTAGTCGCCAAGGCAAACAAATTCGCGCCACACAAACGGGTAAATCCTTGATTGCAGCACTGCCTGAACAAGCTACCACGCCGGACATGACAGCCGATTGGGAAGCACAACTGAGTCGTATCAGCGAACGCACACTCAATTACCAAGCCTTTATGCAGCCACTGGAAGTCAATTTGCATGAGTTAATTCATCAGGCAAAAACCACCAGTCTAGGCAGGCTTCAGCCCATCGAGTCTCCTCAAAGAAAATTCACCAAAAAACGCCGATCATCCACAGCAAAGAAGCGTACTTCACGCACTCAGAGCTAGCCCGATTCTGTGCATATACCCTGGAACATGGGTAGAAAAGTGACTTATCCCAGAGCATATCAAAGATAAAAATCCTTTGAAAAACAATGAACAACTAAATACAGTAGGCATCCCTACCTTCTTCCCGTATCCGATCCGCCTTTAGAGAAGTCATTTACTAAACGTTTATTCAATAAAAAACGATTCCTGTCATCAAAGTGTCACCGAAATAGTGTTTTTTGGTCACTGATTTGCAATATATCTAACGCGGAATAGCGAAAGGATTCAAAACTCACACGTTTTACATATCGGAAGAACGATGAAAATACTATTCAATAAAAAAGCCATTGCATCACTGATCTCAGGTGCAGCTGTAGCAACCACAGCACTGACGTTAACTGCACTGAGCGGTTGCCAAACTACGGATAATGCAGAGTCGGCAGAACCGGCAAAAATTAAGAACGTCATCATGATGATCGGTGACGGCATGGGTCCTCAACAGGTCGGTCTGTTGCAGGAATACGCCACCCATGCACCCCACTCAATTTATGAAGGCCAACCAACAGGCATCAGCAAAATGATGGATGCGGGTGTTGTTGGTTTATCCCAACACAGTCCGGCATATAACATCGTTGTAGACTCTGCCAGCTCGGCCTCTCAGTTAGCGACTGGTGTGCCTTCTCCGTCTGAAGCCGTTGGTCTGGACGCTAAAGGTAACCCTGCAGAAACTGTGCTGGAACTGGCGAAAAAATCCGGTAAAGCAACGGGCTTAATTTCTGACACCCGTCTAACGCACGCAACACCTGCGGCATTCGCTGCACACAAAGCCCACCGTTCATTGGAAAACAGCATTGCTGAAGAAATGTTAGCGAATAATGTTGATGTGATGCTGTCAGGTGGCCTACGTCACTGGATTCCAAAGAGCACCAACGACAAGGGTGAGCTGTACAACCAACTTAAAGAGCGCACCGATGGCAGCGTAAAGATCAAATCTAAGCGTAAAGACGAGAAAAACCTTCTGGTTGAAGCAGAACAAGCCGGCTACACCGTTGCTTTGACTCGTAAAGAGTTTGAATCAGCAAAAGGCGACAAGCTGCTGGGTCTGTTCTCTTATTCTGGTATGGCCGACGGCATCCAGCACACGTTGACCAAAGACAATGCCGATCGTACTCAGCCAACCCTGAAAGAAATGACCGCGAAAGCATTGGACATTCTTTCTCAAGATCCTGACGGTTTCTTCCTGATGATCGAAGGTGGCCGTATCGACTGGGCTGGTCACGACAATGACGTCGCTACCATGCTGCATGAAATGTTGAAATTCGACGAAACCATCGACTACGTTTACGAGTGGGTAAAAGACCGTAACGACACCTTGGTGGTTGTAACGGCTGACCACGAAACCGGCGGTTTTGGTTTCTCTTACTCGCGTGCAGACATTCCGGCACCAGAACAGCTGGACGGTTCTGGCTTTGCTGAACGCACTTACAAGCCGAACTTTAACTTCGGTAGTTTCGATATTCTGGACAAGTTGTACGAGCAGAAGTTGAGCTATCCGGACATTTTCTCTGCGTTCTCCAAAACCGAGAAAACTCCGGCAGACCTGATGAAAATCGTAAATGACAACAGCGAGTTCGACATCACGCTTGAACAAGCGGAAGAGATTCTTGCCTCAGAACCTAACTTCTATAAAGTGGACGACCACAAATACCTAAGCGCGGAGCGTTTCCCTAAAGTCATGGACTTCAAAGCCTTCTACGTTTACGGCGAAGAAATCCGTCATGACTTGCTAGGTCGTGCTGTTGCCGAAGATCAAAACGTGGTTTGGGGCACAGGTACGCACACCAGCACACCTGTTCCAGTCATTGCATTTGGCCCGGAAAGCGTTTCCAAGCAATTCGGAAAAATGGTGCACCACACAGACATTGGTCGTATGACCAAAGAAGTGATTGCTCAGTAATGTTGGAGGCCAGCCATTCTTAGGCTTCCTAAGATAACTGCACATTTCTTACCATTCTTTGAATGGCTGGTCTTTCATCATTAGGGATCTCTTCCAAGGCGCTCAATCGAGCGCTTTTTTACGTCTTAGACTTGGCCAATCTCAACACGTATTTCCTAGATCCAACTGCACACAAAATGTCAATAACATATGATGTCGCTTTCTAACAGCGGCGCTGTATAGTTACGCTGATATAAAATCGACCATCGAATTTAGAACACATTTAAGACATTTATTTTGGATCAATTGGTTTGAAGGGGTCGCACCGCTTCAAACAGAACCATACAACAGCGAGCTTGATGACATGACAAAACCATATCCACATCTACTTGAGCCACTCGACCTGGGTTTCACGACGCTAAAGAACCGCGTCATCATGGGCTCAATGCACACTGGTTTGGAAGATCGTTTCTACCACATTGAAAAATTGGCCGCCTACTTCGCTGAACGTGCACGCGGTGGCGTAGCGTTATCTATTACTGGTGGTTATGCACCAAACCGTCGTGGTGAGCTTTTGCCATTTGGCTCTCGTATGGATAACAAACTGACGGCATTATTACACCGTCGTGTAACATCCGCTGTTCACAAAGAAGGTGGTAAAATTGCCCTTCAATTACTGCATGCGGGTCGTTATGGTTACACCCCGTATAACGTGTCTGCGTCGTCTAAAAAGTCGCCAATCACGCCATTCAAACCAAGCAAGTTGAGCCACAAGCAAATTCTTAAAACCATCGATGACTATGCGAATGCAGCCAAGATGGCACAGTACGCAAACTACGACGGTATTGAGATCATGGCGTCGGAAGGTTACTTGATTAACCAGTTCCTTGCTGAGCGTGTTAACAACCGTACGGACGAATGGGGCGGCAGCGCAGAGAAGCGTATGCGCTTTGCCATTGAAACCGTAAAAGCCGTACGTAAAGCGGTGGGTGAGAAATTCATCATCGTTTACCGTATGTCGTTGATGGATTTGGTTGATGGCGGCCAAAGCTGGGAAGAAATTGAAGTTCTGGCAAAAGAAATTGAAAAAGCCGGTGTGAACATCATCAACACGGGTATCGGCTGGCACGAAGCGCGTGTTCCAACCATCGTAACTTCGGTTCCTCGTGCGGCGTTCAGCTTCGCTACCGCTAAATTGCGTAAAGCGGTGAACATCCCGGTGTGTGCAAGTAACCGTATTAACACCCCTGAGATTGCTGAAAACATCATCGCATCTGGTGAAGCCGACATGGTGTCGATGGCGCGTCCGTTATTGGCCGATCCATTCTTCGTTGCCAAAGCGGAAGCGGGCAAAGGCGACGAGATCAACACATGTATCGCCTGTAACCAAGCCTGTTTGGATCACACCTTCCAGATGAAGCGTGCGTCTTGTTTAGTGAACCCTCGTGCATGTCACGAAACAGAGCTTCTGTACCTTCCGACCCAAGACAAGAAGAAGGTAGCAGTGATTGGTGCTGGCCCTGCAGGTATGTCAGCGTCTACCGTATTAGCCGAGCGTGGTCACGATGTGACTCTGTTTGATGCGGATGACAAGATTGGCGGTCAGTTCAACATCGCCAAGCAGATTCCAGGTAAAGACGACTTCAATGAAACCATGCGTTACTTCGGCAAGATGATCGAAAAGCATGGCGTGAATGTCCGTTTGAATACTCGCGTATCGGCTGACGATCTTCTTAAAGAAGGCTTCGACGAAGTGATCGTTGCAACCGGTATTACGCCACGTAACCCGGGTATTCCTGGCATCGAGCACAGCAAGGTAATGTCGTATCTGGACGTACTGCGTGACAAGAAACCAGTGGGCAAGAAAGTCGCCATCATCGGTGCTGGCGGTATTGGTTTCGACGTGGGTGAATACTTGGTTCACAAACACGCAGAAGACGCCGAAGCAGAAAAACAACAGTGGTACAAAGAATGGGGTGTCGACACCAACCTTGAAAATCGCTCTGCATTGGCGCAACCGGAAGTACAAGCGCCAGAACGCGAAGTATTCTTGCTGCAACGTAAAGAATCCTCAGTTGGTAAAAACCTGGGTAAAACCTCTGGCTGGGTTCACCGCGCAACCTTGAAGATGAAAGACGTGACCATGATTCCTGGCTGTAACTACGACCAAATCGACGATCAAGGTCTTCACATCACCGTTAAAGGCGAGAAGAAAATTCTGGATGTAGATAATGTGATCATCTGTGCCGGTCAAACTTCAAACCGTTCTCTGGCGGATGAGCTGCTAGCGAAAGGCGCAGAAGACCAAGGTATGAAAGTACACGTAATTGGTGGTGCGGATCTGGCGGCAGAGCTGGATGCAAAACGCGCAATCAATCAAGGCGCTCGCCTTGCTGCTGAAATTTAATTTTTTACCTTTTACCCAAACGTAGAAAATTAAAAATAGCCTGAGAAATTTCCCACAAGGAAGTCGCTCAGGCTTTTTTATGCACTTTTAAAAGCACTATCGCCAGCCCTGCAAACACCCATTCAGAAACGTCAGAAAATAACTCTCACCAAAACGTCGATAGAACCATTGGCTTTGCTCATCGGAGAGCTGATCAACCTGACTTGGATTTCCCCAGGACGCCCTTACCTGAGCTTCCGTCATTCCCTTAGCAATCCGTTTTTCGATGCGTAAGCGGCGGGATTCTGTTGAACTGAAACGTCGACACACATCCTCATTGGCATCCACCGCTGTTACTACCGGCTAATCATATTCCTCACGCGTTTTGCGTTCTTCATAACGTTCTTTCTTGCAACGATAATCATCACAGATGGTGTCAAAGGTTTCTGTATCGACATATTGGTTGTCGACATGTTGAGAGGCCAATGCCATTGGCATTAAACAAATAAGCCAGAACGAAAAAAGGAGTCTCATAGCCACCTCCTGTCAGAGATGCTAATTAGACTCCTTTTTTAAGAGAAAGTTGAACTCAGCTTACGATTCTTGGGCTGCTTCAGTTACTCCATTTGCCTGCGTTTTCATAGACAACTCAATAGCTTCTTTCAGAAGATCACCCTCACCATCCAAGGCAGAGACCATGCCCGGCAGTGGTTTTGAAAATTTAACCGGTGCCACCTTAGCAGCAGATGCTTCGTCTTTCACCGGTACTTGTGACATGGCGTACTCGCTAAGAGCAAGAATGGTCAGTGACGGGTTGACCGCCAGGTTTCCAGGAATGACCGAGCCATCCAACACTCGCAGCCCTTGATAACCAAAAACTGCACCGGACTCGTCCACAACACCATCAGCCGAGCTCTTACCAATCGGCACACCACCCATAATATGAGCCGTGACCGGGGTATTCACCAGAATGTCTAATGCCACGTTACCCACTTCCCCTTGAGACTTCTCTGCGTATCGGCGAGCCACTTCCTGGCCTACATCAAAGTAGGTGGTAAGTTTCATATCGCCCTTTTCCTGTTCGACGGTCAAACGTCGACGGAAGAGTTTAGTCCAAGCGCGCTTCCATTTTGCGTGAACATAGCTGTCGGCACTTTGCATAATCATCAGTACATTATTGCGTTTCGCTTTACCAATCGGGTTCATCAGCTTCAAGGTGGTTAATGGCTGCATCAGGATGTTCAGCAGCAGACGAATGCCTCGAGGAATCCCACCGGCATCGGTCAATGGCACCATCGAAAAGCTCAGCCAGGCGGAATCAGAACCTTTATTGAATCGCACCGGCTCAATGGTTGTAATGTCATCCGGCTTAAACGACGAAGTGATCGCCAATCCTTTAGAGATCTCATTTTCAGAGTAAGTGTTTTTGGTATCAAAGCCGACCGAATAAAAAGTTTCTGAATTGGTTCGAACCTGACGACCAATAAGATCTGAAATCTGAGTCAACGTCTGGTCTTTGTATTTACTGCCCATCAACAGATTTAGCGTTCCAACTACACCCGCCGATAACACCACGCCTTTAGTACGCACTGTATAGGTTTTACCAAACCACCCAGTGGATTGTTTGACCGTTAACTCATAGCCACCACTACCATCACGTTGACCATTCTTGCCTGGTAGCGGTTCAACACGGGTGACTTGGGATTCCGAACGAATCTCGGCACCGTTACGCTCGGCAAAATAGAGATAGTTCTTTTCCAATGTATTCTTAGCGTTTTTGGGGCAGCCCATCATGCATCGGGCACAGAGATTACATGCTTCGCGCTTAGGCCCTTCACCAGCAAAATACGGTTCTTCTTTATTCTCGGCCGCCTTGAACTGATCTTCGTAATACACACCTGTATCCACCAGCTCATAGGTATCTTCCCGCCCCATGTCCTGAGCCACATCTTTGAGCAGCTTATCAGCAACGCCTTCAAAACGGCCGGAGCTGGTGCCTAACATACGCTGTGCCAAGCCATAAAACGGCAATAAGGTTTCGTACCAATTATCCCGTGTTCTGGTCCATTGTTCGGACTCAAAGATACGTTGTTGTGGAATGTAATGGGTGTTGGCATAAATCAGTGAACCACCACCGACGCCCGATCCGTGCAACGCCACCACCTTGCGGGTGAAGGACATTTGCCAAGGCCCGGTCAAACCTAACTTGGGTGCCCAAAGGTACTTTTTAAAATTCCAGTTGGTAGAGGGGAAATCTTGATCTGACCAGCGCTTGCCCTTTTCAAGAACCAGTACCTTGTACCCTTTCTCAGTCAAGCGCAGTGCACTGCACGAGCCACCAAAACCAGAACCGATAACCACCTGGTCATAATCAAAATGTTCTGTACTTGGTTGATTTTGCTCATTTAAATGACTCACGAATCTTTCCCTCACATCAACATCGGAATTGCGTTTTAGTAGTTATTGAAGCTGATTATTCATTGATCATCCCCATCGGGTCAATAAAAACCTGAGTAATTACTCTAATTTCTGATTAAACGTACTCGTGATTAAAGGAGCGATTAATTCAGATGCGTTATTAAATCAGAGGCACTCTTAATTGAAGGTCAGAAGGACGACCATCTGTTCATTCTGAATTTCTTTTCTACACTTAGAATGTCTAAAGCATTAGAAAGGACGACGAATCCGTGTCAGCCAACACAACCCTTTTAGCACGACAACCCATCTGCGATGTGAATAAGGAAATTGTTGCTTACGAGCTACTCTACCGATTTGAAGACGGAACCATTAACAGCAGTATTGACGGGAATACCGCTACGTCCCAGGTGCTTATCAATACATTTTCATTAGGGGAATGCGAAAACATCACCGGTGGATTACCTGCATTCGTTAACTTCACGGATAAGTTGCTCGATTTTTTACCCCCCATAGCGCCGGAACTGCTGAATATTGAAATTCTGGAAGACATTGAAGTCACACCGGAACTCGTCGCCAAAGTTCAGGAAATCAAAGATCGCGGGTATAAGATCGCCCTGGATGATTTTATTTGGGACGACAAATACAAACCCTTACTTGAGCTCACTGACATCGTCAAACTTGAAGTGCCGGCCATGACCCGCACTCAACTCCGGGAAGCCATCAGCAAACTGGCCAAATATGAAGTTGTGTTGCTGGCAGAGAAGATTGAAACACTCGATGAATACCAATTCTGTAAAGACCTGGGTTGCTCCTTGTTTCAAGGCTATTTTCTTTATAAGCCAAACATTGTTCAGGGCGCCACCTTGTCGAGCAACAAAGCGACCGTGCTGAAGCTGATCGCAGAGTTAAATCAGCAAGACGCCGATGTCGACAGCATCAAGACAATAATCACTCAGGATTCCGAACTCTCTTTCAAGCTGCTAAGTCTGATCAACTCGGCAGAATTAAGACGTTCCGTTGAAGTCACCAGCATTGCAACCGCCGTGGCTTTACTGGGAATAACCCGACTCAAAAGCTGGGCCACCATGCTAGCGATGACCAAGCTCGAAGATAAACCCAAATCATTACTGGCTATTTCATTACAACGGGCCTATTTCTGCGAACATGTTGCGAGCATCTTCAATGAGAAACTGGCAGAGAAATTTTACATGATCGGTATGCTCTCATGCCTGGACTTATTCTTTGATATCTCCATTCACGATCTCATGAAAAAGTTACCCTTGGATGAAGAAAGCAAAGAAGCCCTCACCGAATACCGGGGCTTACTGGGGTTGATTCTAAAAACCGCAACCCTCTACGAAAAGTTCAAGCTCCTTGATGTGCCTTGGGCGCAACTCCGTGAACTTGGGCTAACCCAAAATGATGTAAACACCATTTTTATTGATAGTCATGTCAAAGCCAATGCCATGATAGACAGCCTTTAATCCGTTTTTGATTAAAGCGTTTTAAGCAATTTTCTTTTACACTCCCGATATCAACATTTCACCTTGATGTCGGGTTTTAAGGAAAATCTCATGACCAGCTTTAACGCCATCTATCAGGACGCAATTACTCAGAAAGGCTCCCAAAAAGCCATCAACGATCTATTAGATTCACGCCTTCAGGCACCTGCCACCAGCGAAGAACTGGCCGAGATTCCCGATCACCGATATCTCTCCTTAATGAGTTTACGAATCTTCCGGGCCGGCTTAAAGCACAGTTTGGTGGATGCAAAATGGCCGGCCTTCGAAAAAGCCTTTCATGGTTTTAACGTACTGGGTAATGCTCATCTCAGTGATGATGCCATTGCAGAACACATGACCAATACAGATCTGATTCGTCATCTGGGGAAAATGAAGTCGATTCGTGATAATGCAGCGTTTATCCTTCGTACCTCTGAAGAACATGGGAGCTTCGGCAAGTTCTTAGGTGACTGGCCGGTCACCGACATTGTCGGTCTGTGGGATCACTTGAAAAAACACGGCACGCAGCTGGGCGGTGCATCGGGTTCGTATTTCTTACGCATGGTCAACAAAGACACCTTCATCTTCACGAAAGATGTGGTGACCGCACTGAAAGCCAGAAATATCATTGATAAAAACCCCACATCCAAGCGAGATTTAAAACTCGTTCAAGAAAAATTCACTGAATGGCATCAAGAATCCGGTTGGCCGTTATCCCGCATCAGCTTATTACTGGCACTAACGGTGGGCTAACTAAACTTATTCCGAGTCAGATGAGGGTTGATGCTTACACGCAATCATCTCATTAGGTGGTTCATGCTGATCGCAACGGACACAATTCAGACAATGGCCCAACATGGCGTCTCGACCTTGCGCCGACGTAACCCAAGGCCGATTAATAAAGGGCGGTTGATGTCGCACGTGCTGCCCGTGAAAACAAGCCAGTTCAGCAACCCAGTCACCGAGCTCATCCTGATGAAAGCCTATGATGGGTTGCTTCACGTATTACCTCATTAAATGAAAATATCGATAGAGATCAATTCTGAGCCACTTGCTTATGAGACAACATCAGAGACTCATACTGCTTGGTAATCTGATCCATTTTCTTCAAGATGGATTCAGTGGTTACCGAAATAACTGTCGGAACATAGCGACCATCGTCACCTAATTTAAACCCGGATTGCGAAAAGCGCCATTGATTACCCACTTTTCTCAAAGAGCGATTAAGATCTTCGGTGTTCAAATCTGAATCCATCAGGGTTTGCAATGAATCATCGAACAGCTGAACAGCCTGCTCGAACTCCTGTTTAAGATCCACTGATTCCACCTTCCAGTACAACGCCATATACGCTTTGGCAATTTTCTGGGACAACATCCGCTGTCTGCCGGATATATTCACCAACTGAGCACTGTTAACGTTTGCCTTGAGCTCAATAGCCTTAACCACCTGATCACAGGCTACCAACAACGCTAAATTCTGCTCCATTAAGTCAGGGACATTCGACTTATTCGGTGGGCTGATGATACGTTCACGGTGCATTACCCACAATGATTCGACCTTATCCAGCTTGTTATTGATTTCTTCCGTGGTCGCATACTCACGCAATTCAAGGAATTGTTGTTCAAACAAAGCCACACTGTCGTCGAGTTGTTTTTGGGCCATTTCAACCTTCACATCCGCGCCAATCATCAAATAGCTCTTCATCATTCGCTGAGAAAGCATCCGCTGTCGACCAGACTTGTTAATGGCTTCCGCGTCCGTCATTCCCCAACTGAACGAGGGAATGGAAAATGGAATGAGTAGCAGGATCAGTAGCTTGATGAAATATCTCAATTGGAATCTTTTCACTGGAACATCCTTCTTTTAGGCAGTATTAATAGTTCAAGCAGTCTTGCCAAAAGCACATAGCAGGCCAACTCAGAAATAAGTGCAATGTATAAGAAAACAGTTGAGTAACATTTGCCCTAAGGCAATAAAATCGGCTTTTCCGAGTAAAACAATCGGAAATATCGTTATGATCGTGTTCCCCAAAGGAGCACGGTAGATATGAAAAACACCAAAAGGCATCAAGCCACACTTCGTAAATCCAATGCAGCTGCACCAACAAGGGGGAAATTTATAGATTTGCACTAAAACAGGCCGAACAGTAAAGACTGTTCAAAAGCCGTTTAAATACAAAAAGATACGCAGTTAAGCATTTGATCTTGGTTACCGCATGGTCTACAGTTTGGCTTTATAAGAATAAAGTATCACCACCAAGATCGTCCGATGAGACTGATCATTAGGTATTCGTTCACCCTATGCGCCAACACTTTCTTTATCGTTATACGACGTACATTTTTGATCGTTATACCGCGTTTATCCTATGCAGCCTGGTTACGTTCGTTACCTCATTAATGAGTGCCAACGCATCGGCAGATGTACGATTTCCTGAGTATTGGACCATTGATGAATACTTGGAGGTCTTTCCTGAACAAAAAACAAAATCCGAAGCCTTTAACCTTCGAGTGCAAAGCCAACCCAAACGACTCATTAACAATGACAAGCCGGTGAATATTCTGGTCATCTGTCCGGGCTTACAGATTTCAGATTATTGGCGTCGCAGCATTGCCGCCTTCGAACACAGGTTAAAGCGATTGGGTGTGCAGTATCAACTCGATAAGCATTTCACCAAACCCGGCATCGATCTTAACGAACAATCCAAACTGCTCAAACAAAGTCTTGGCGACAACACCGATTACCTGCTGTTCACTCTGGACGCCCTGAAACATCAGAAGTTGATTGAACAGGTCATGACTCAGAGTCAGATCAAAATCATCTTGCAGAACATCACGACTCCGTTGAAAGCCTTTGGAACCCAGCAACCGTTTCTCTATGTCGGGTTTGACCACATCATCGGCACACAACTGCTCATTCAGGAATACCAGAAGCGTTTCCCAACGGGCGGTAACTACGCCATCTTGTATGGTACTCAAGGCTACGTTAGCCAGATGCGTGGAGGTGTCTTTGAGAGCTTCATGAATGCATCCTCGGGCTACCAACTACAAGACAGCTATTACGTGAATTTTGATCGTGCTCTAGCAAAAGCAGCCACCCAACAACTGATCAAGGATCATCAGCAAGATCAATCTCCATTAGATTTCATCTACGCAACCTCAACCGACATTGCTCTGGGCACACTGGATGCACTGACAGAACTTGGATTAGAACAGAACATTACCGTCAATGGCTGGGGTGGCGGCTCATCAGAACTGAATCAGCTGAAAGCCAAATCGCTCGATTTCACCGTGATGCGTATGAACGACGACAATGGCGTGGCGATGGCAGAAGCCATTGGTATGGATCTGCTCGGCGAAACAACACAGGTGCCCACCATTTATTCCGGCAGTTTCCGATTAGTCACACAAGACACCAAACCGAAACAGCTGCAACGCTTCGAAGAACGGGCATTCAGGTACTCTGATCATGCTATGGTTGAACAACATGGATTGGCCAAATAAATGCGCTGGATAAGCAAGATGACCTCTCGTGCGGGCTTGCCCTTTCATCGCCTGATTTCAGCCTGTTTATGCCTGTCACTGAGTGTCACCGCCTTTGTGTGTCTGTGGTTTTATTACACCAACACCACCAATATGCTGCACGACAGTGCTCAGGACCACACCCGGCAACTGCGCAAACTCACGTCCCTGGTGTTAGAAAACCGTCAGGCGGAATTGGAACATGTGCTTTCAATCCTTCAGCAAGACCAGCAACTTAACCAATTAACCCTTCAGCAAAGTTCCCTGGTAGTTGAATCAACCAATTATGAACACCTTACCCGTCAGATTCATCAACGGTTAAACGAGTTATTGAGCACGTATGCTACGGATCTCGACCTGTTGTTGTTTGTGCCTATTCGAGGAGGAAAGGAAATCATCGCAGGTCATTCCAGCTATCATCTGGACAACATGATTACCGAGTTGAGAAACCACTTACCCAACTTAGGTGCACAGCTATTTACTCCCAACAGCGAATTTTCCGGTGTGGCATATCATAATATTGCCAGCGGCATGGCATACAGTAAGGAATTGATTGGCGGCCCGTTAAACAAACGATTGGGCTATCTTTTTGGCATCAATTTATTCAACAACAATGTCCAATTACTTCGCCGAATCGTAAACAATACCGGGGTTGATGGCGCGACGCTGGTAATTCAACCATCATCAGATCCAAAGGTCGCTGTCACCGGCACATCCAGAGATCATGCCAATGGATCTTTGGAACCCATCGCCTGGATGAATCAGGTAGGAACGACACCGATCTATCAGGCAAACGACGAGTATCCGGATGAACATTTTTCTGTCATTGACCTATTAGGGGATCATGACATCGCTCATCAGGATGCCACACAACTTCAATTGATTTTATGGCAGAAAGAATCCTACCTGACCAGCCATTATCAACTCTTTACCCAAACACTGATTCTGGTTGTGGGGTTGGTCCTGCTACTGGGGACAGGTATCGCCGTACTGGCTACCAAGATCAGCAGCCGATCGCTGAATTATCTGACCAAGTTTGCCGAAAAGCAGACCTCAGATACGGATACACCACATTTCGAAGCCACCCCCATCTATGAGATCAATCAAGTAGGCCGACGCCTGGAACAGGCGATGCAGGATGTAGTATCGAATGAAGAAATGTATCGGAATATTCTCAATTACTCGGGCTCCGTGGTGTACATCAAAACCCTTGATGGTCGCTATCAGTTTGTGAACTCCGAATTCGAATGCGTTACGGGTATCCCTCACTCAGAGGTTTATGGAAAAACCAACGAAGACATCTTCCCGCCTCGCGTTGCCGAAGAATTCACAAACCATGACAACAAAGTACTTCAGGAAATGCGGGTGCTTAACTTCAGGGAAGATCTGGTCAAAGACGGCGAAACCTTTTCTTTTATCAGCGTGAAATTCCCGATTAAAAATCAACAAGGCGACATCATCTACATTTGTGGTTTCCTAACGGACATCACCGGCATCATCCAAACCCAGGAAGAGCTGTCACGGGAAAAAGCCCGCGCGGAAGAAGCAACCACGCAACTGAACAGCCTCAACAAGAGTCTGGCCGATGCCATTACCAAGAAAACGATGGAACTGGAATCCACTCAGGAAAGCCTGATCCAATCGGAAAAACTGGCTTCCCTGGGCTCATTGGTAGCAGGCATCTCTCATGAACTTAACACGCCGATTGGGACGGCATTGACGGTATCCACCACACTGGAAGAACGTATTGCACACCTCCACGAAGACTTCCTCAGTGGCTCGCTCAGTAAACGAGCGATGGAAAATTATCTTCAGGATCTCAACGAATCCTCATCTATCCTGATCCGTTCGTTAAGTTCAGCCATTGAACTGATCTCCAGTTTTAAACAGCTGTCCGTGGATCAAACCAGTGCACAACGCCGTACCTTTAGCTTGAAGAAGACACTGGAAGAAGTGGCCATCACCCACCGACATCTGCTCTCAGATAGCCCGATTCAGTTAATCGCAATGATTTACGAAGATGCCCAGCTGGATTCATACCCCGGCGCACTGGTGCAAGTCATGAATAATCTTATTCACAACGCCATCAATCATGGCTTCGCCGATGATTTCAAAGGAAACATTATCATCACCACCAAACTGGAAGCAGGGCATGCGATCATCAACATCAGCGATAATGGCTACGGCATCCCGGCAGAGTCTCAAAAGAAGGTGTTTGATCCCTTCTTTACCACCAAACTGGGGCAAGGCGGCAGTGGCTTAGGCCTGCACATTGTGCACTCCATCGTAACCGGTATTCTTGGTGGCAGTATCGTCTTGAACAGCCGTCATGGCGGCGTAAACACCGGCACCGATTTCCAAATCACCTTACCTTTGATAGCGCCTCACCATACTGAAGCCTCTCATTCCAAAGCATCGATCACAGAGACCTCTAATACCTAGGGAACCTCTGAATAAGCCCCGTAACGGCCGAACCATTCACATCAAACAAAACACCCACATAAAAAATAATGACCATCATCAACTCGACAGGGCATATCCTTGCTGAGTATCGACAACATCAGCCAGCGTGCCAAAAACCACCTATCTAGACAGCAATTTGTCTTTTATTAATCTAAATCAATATCCCTACCATCCCAATGGGTACACTGCCGTGCTCTATTTCTTAGGCTCAATAGTATTCAGGAATTGTTCATGCACTTTGATGCACCCGTTGGTGAAGTCGCACACCGTAATCTTCTGTACTGTTCCAGCACACATACGCTTCAAGAAGCCGCACGAATGATGCGCCAACAAAAGTGCAGCTCCATCATCGTCAAAGATGAGGACACCATTCTCGGTATCTGGACAGAAGCCGATGCCATTAAGCTGAACTTCCGTGAGAACGATATTGGTCAGCAACCCATCCACCAATTCATGACGAGTCCGGTAGAATCGGTTCCTTCGGATACACGAGTTGGCAAGGTGGTGGAGTTGTTTCGTCAACGAGGTTTTCGTCATTGTCTGGTGAATTATGGGCCAACCCAGGCGCCCGGCATCATCAGCCAAACCGACATCACCTTGAACATCAACATCGATCATTTCCTGACGCTGTGCAAGGTCAAAGCCGCACAAGAACTCTGCCTGACCCTCAAACAAGACACCTCGTTTGCCAAAGCCGTTGAAACCATGCGTTTACGGAAAACCGATGCTGCGGTAGTTATTGATGACGACCTACGCCCTATCGGCATCATCACCCAGGCGGACCTGGTGAAAGTCCTGGCCGACGAGATGAGCAGCCCGTCACTGACGGAAATTGCGCTGAAAGAATTGGTCTGCATTGATAACGAAGACACCCTGTTATCTGCGCGTGATGCGTTAATGACACATAAAATACGGCATCTGGTGGTAGCCAATCAACAAGGCCGGGTGGAAGGTGTGATTTCGATGCGTCACATCCTGCAGTTCCTGCAAATGGAGTATTCATCGCAACTGGAAGATGCATTATCGAAGCGCGACGAAGCACTGAAACGTTCGATGCAGGACTTGAACCTGGCGGAACGTGTCTTCGAACATGCAATGGAAGGCATCGTCATTACCGATCCGACCGGTGAAATTATTCGCGTTAATCCGGCGTTCACTTTGCTCACAGGCTACCAGGAGCAGGAAGTGGTCGGTAAAACCATGAGCGTACTTGCGTCTGGTAAGCATGATGCCGTGTTCTACCATGAGATGTGGCGACAAATAAACGAAGAAGGTCAATGGAGTGGCGAGATCTGGAACAAGCGCAAAAGTGGCGACTTGTTTCTGGAGTGGCTCACCATTTCAGCCGTGCACGATGAATTCAATAACGTCAGTCACTTTACCGGCTTATTCCGTGACGTCACGGAGATTCGTAAGCAGGAAGAGAAGATCCGCCACCTCGCTTATTTCGACGAATTGACCGGTTTACCGAACCGTCGTTTATTAAAAGACCGGGTGTCGATGGCCATTTCCGGTGCTCATCGTAATGAACACCAACTGGCGGTGATGTTTATCGATCTCGACCAATTCAAAAACATCAACGACAATTTTGGGCACGATGTTGGCGATCAGGTATTAACCGAGCTGGCTCAGCGTTTGGAATACATCACTCGCGATGAGGATACCCTGGCCCGCCTCGGCGGTGATGAATTCGTCATCCTGATGCCATCCATCAACAGCTATGAAGATGTCATTCGATTGGGTACGCGCATCAATCAAGTATTAAAAGACCCATTCTTACTGTCAGATGACCACAACAAGCAAATCACCGTCAGCATAGGTGCCAGTGTCTACCCGGATGATGGCGCCACAGTGGAAGATTTACTGAAACACGCCGACACCGCCATGTACTCAGTTAAAGCGAACGGGCGTAACGGTTTACAATTATTCAGTCAGGAAATGGCTCAGCGTTCCATGCAACACTTTACAATGGAAGCGAACCTGAGAAACGCCATCGAGCGTAACGAATTGAGCTTACATTACCAGCCGAAAGTGGACGTGATTTCAGGCAGCATGATGGGGATGGAAGCTCTGCTTCGATGGCATCAACCCCAACTGGGCGCTGTATCCCCTGCCAAGTTCATTCCTTTAGCGGAAGAAACAGGTCTCATTGAACAAATCGATCAATGGGTGATTGATTCGGCCTGTGCACAGATTCGTCACTGGTTGGAAAAAGGCGCCTATCCGGTTCCGGTCGCCATCAATATCTCCCCCATCAGCCTGAGACATCGAAAACTCACACGACTTATCAAGAAAGCTCTTGAACGACATCAGGTACCCGCGTCCCTGCTTCAAATCGAGATCACCGAAAGTGCCTTCATCGACGATATGGACTGCGTGATCATGCAACTGCAGACTCTTAAGGAAATAGGTATTTCGATTGCGCTGGATGACTTCGGTACAGGGTACTCAAGCCTGAGTTATCTCGCCAAGTTACCTCTGGATGAACTCAAGATCGACGCCAGTTTTATTCACAACGTGCCGGACTGTGAAACCAGTGACACGCTAATTCGAGCCATCACCGGTATCGCAAAAAACCTCAATCTAAAAGTCGTGGTCGAGGGCGTCGAAACCAATGAACAGCTGAGCTATGTGGAAGAGTTGGTGTGTGATCAGGTGCAAGGCTATCTCACAGGTCGCCCGGCTGCAGCGTCCGTGATTGAAACAAACTTCGCCAAATAAAAGTAAGCAATCACTTACCTGTAGGATCAATAAGTAAAACTATACCCACGAACTACAGGCACAAACTACAGGCGCGCCTAATTGTCAGATATTCTCGATTCAGACACCAAGGGCGCCATCGCACGTGCCAACTGCGAATCCCGCAGCATCAGGGATTTAAGCTTTTCTAACGCAAACCAGTTAATCTCTACCGGCGATTCCGCCACATACGTGGCCGGACTTTTGGAGGACAAAAGCGCCAACGCCGAAATCGTTTCCCCTGGTCCATAGCTGGTACAAGCGTGCATTCCATCCCATTGTTGAGTAGCTTCCACAGTGCCTCGCACTATCACCCCGATCGCGTGCTGAGGTTTGTCCTGCTCCGCAATAACATCACCCGCGTTATAGATAACGGGCTGCATCATTTGAGAGAGCTGATCTTTTACGTCCTTGCCCAGCTTTCGACTCCAGGGCATACAATCCACTAACTGATCAGAACGAATAGTCTCTGACACCTGTGTGCGCTGAAGTGCCATCATACGGGCTTCCACATCCATGATCATGCGTTCAGCTTCCGGCTTATCCAGTACCGCCAACTTATGCTGTTGCTGAATCAACGCCCGTTCACGATTGAGTAACAAACGAGTCGCCGCCTGGGTTTCTAGTGCATGAATAATTTCAGGAAAACTCTCTCGAAGGTACTGAATGTGCTGCAAAGTCCCCTCTTTATTAGCATTCACATCGGCCCGAATTTGCTCTGCCAATGCTTGATCCGAGGCCAGCACATCAATGTGATCGGCCAAGGCATCCTGCGCCTGTAAGAAGCCTCGCGCCATGTCATAGCCTTGAGCCAGATGATCAAACGCTAAGCGAGTCCCCAAGCGCCTGAGTCCTTTAATTTCTCTAATCGTTGAAATCCATTTGGGTGTTTTCCAGGCGTTATGTAATTCGGTGCGCGGACCAATTTCCGGTTCACCATCGAGAGCATGTTCTACTGCCTCCACCAACTTGGAGGTAGCGACCTTTCCTAAGGTACCCTGCTCGAATTGACTCCAATAGTGCTTACGCTCGGTCTCTAACAATCGCCGTTTACACGCTACAGCCAGCTCCGAAGAAGAGATAGATTGTGACTCCGGTGTACGCTGAGAATTCATCTGAAGATCCACTTGTAATCGCGCCACCTCCTTAACACTTTCCCAATCTGCTCCCTTGAGGAATTCACTGGTCATCATCTCAGGCAGCATTTGATTCAGCGTTTGATTAATTTCACCCTGCGCTTTATCCACCGTCGCTTGCTTAGCCGACGGCAATTGATCCAACCCTAACCAATGCAACACCCAGCCCATCGTTGTGCCATTGATTAGAATGGTTAACACTACTATACCGGCACACAAAAACATCACCTGATCACCAATTTGCTTGGGAATCAAATCGTTAGCGGCCACCGTTAACGCCAGCGCAAGCGACACCGCTCCTCGCAATCCACCCCAAACCAGGACAATCGCTTTTTCACGGGTAATGCCGATACCAATCCGTTTCAGGATCGGCACAAACAAGGTCACCGCCACCGCCCGGATCACCATAATGCCAAAGTACAACACCACCAACGCCCACCAGAGATCCCAATCCGTCAACGGCACTCGCACCGCCACCAGCACACCCACCAGTAAGAAAATAAGGGTGTTGGCAATGTGCGCCATCATTTCCCAGAAATGATGAAGGAAACCAGCCACCTCCGGAGAGATTCGAGTCCGGCCAATACTGGCGTACATCAAAGCCAATGCAACGACAGCTACTACGCCGGACACATGAATACTTTCAGCTAACATAAACACCAGATAAGCGACCATAATTGAGAGCGAAATTTCAATCATCGGATCATTAAAAACACGCCCTAACCAGATGATGCTCCAGCCACCTACCACCAGCCCAATCACCAATCCGGCACTGACCACCCAACTGAATTGAGCCGCCACCGCAAAGACATTTACATCCTGCCCGGCACCGGATAACACCCAGCCATAGAACAAAGAAAAGAAGACAATGGCCGTGCCGTCATTCAGTAGCGACTCCCCTTCTATCAAGGTCTCCAGCCGTTTTCTTGAACTCACCTCCTTCAACAAAGCCACCACAGCCACCGGATCAGTGGC